>CAJXDJ010000099.1 GCA_913052045.1 uncultured Dehalococcoidia bacterium | reverse complement strand
GAGTTCAGACGTGTGCTCTTCCGATCTGGAGATTCTGGGGGCACGGGACCCACGGGACCACAGGGAAGTCGGGGGGAACAAGGGTTAGACGGCGGAGACAGCTTCAACTTCTTATGGACTACAGACACGGTAATCTCTGACCCCGGGATCGGATATATAAAATTTGATGATTCGACTTATTCAGATGTCTCTAGAGTTCTTGTCGATGACTTGGAAAAGGGTGGGGACTCAATAATTGATTGGGTTAACTCCTTGGACCACGTAACCGGTTCTAGAATAAAAATCTACAACTCAACCGATGCAGAAAAATGGGCAGTCTTTAGAATAGCTCAAGATAATACTGCTGGAGCAGGGTACACACAACTTAATGTCAATTATATAGCTCACAGTGATTCTTTTTTACTCAATGAAGAGGTCACGCTAACCTACGCACCAGCAGCCAGTGGATCACCCGGGCCGACTGGGTCAGCTGGGCCAACAGGAATTGGACGGAGTGGACAATTTGGAGGGGAAAGCCAAATGTTCTATTTCAACTCGGGGTATGCAAATAGTGGAACCACTGGTAATTATCAAGACCCCGGGACTGGATGCTTAGGTTTTGCTCAGGCTCCGCACAATCGCGTACTACCTTCCGGCATAGACTATCTAAAAGTTACAGGAATACACGTAGACGATGTTCAAATAGATGGGGTAGATATATCGGGATGGGTGTCGTCATTTGACGATGATGCTGATGGAGATATAAAAGGAAGATTAAGAATCTATAGTGCAACGGGCCACGAGCAATTCGTGGTTTACAAAATAACCGGATCTATTATCCATCACTCTGGGGATCCGGGAGGTACCGGAAATAGCGTAACAGGATTTAGCAAAATACCCGTTACTGGTGTGTCCTCTGGCATGGCTTACACCGGCTATACTGGAGCCTTCTTTAGTGGAGAACCAATAATAATGTCCTATACGCAGGTGGGGCAACGAGGGCCGGAGGGGCAACGAGGGCCGGCGGGCACCGGAGCCGGTGGCGGAGGAGCAGGCGGAACTCCTGCTACTGGATACTCGGGTGCATTCCAGTTCCATGCCCGCGGCATAGTAATTGAGGAAGGTGGGGATCCCATCGGTCCCGGTGCGTTATCGGGCTCTCTAGCACTTTTTGAAGGGTTTGATTACGACTCAGGCACAGCAACATTTTCCCAATCAAGTCAAATAGGTATTGGGTATGGTTTTGGTTCATCGGCATGGGATCTTACCGGCATGTCTGGGACGCTGGATGTAAGGGGAGACCTTTGGGCTGCTGGAAATATAAAATCGCATGGGAGCGGGGAGTATGATATTGGTTACAGAGGAGAGTATGACGTTATGGAGGACGTATGGCGGAATGCTGATTGGTGGCGCAGCCTGTACGTGGACTATGGGTATTTTAAGCAAATAGAAGCCCGAATGATTCTCGTCACTGGCGTCGGCTATGACGTCGCAAGCATAACTGTTGGCAATTATGACGCCGATGCGCTGCAGGCCGGTAATGGAGAGATCATTACGCCAACCGGTTACTTCGATACTATAGGCTCATTCCAAGAGAAAATGGGTCTGCTGCCACTGGATGATCAATCTGACCATGGAGTTTACCTACACGAGAATTGCCTGCACTTTTCTCCTAAGTGGAGCGCGGGAGCATCCCTTGGAACGATGGACCTATATTGGGATAGCCTGTACTTAAGCAACAACAGTCTCATAATGTCAGGCGCAGGAATGACCGGCGCTGTGCATATCGGGTTCGACAACGATCACAACATTAGAATAAGTCAGCCAAAAACAGGAAACGAAGTAACAACAAGCGGAACCTTCGTGACGGGATATTCTCCGAACACAGTGGCAGAACTCAGGTTGTCTGGTGCCACCGGAGACGCTACAGTATTAAAGGCTACTACCGTTGGAGAAATATCTATACTTGGTGAGGGAGCAGGGCAGACTATTCTTTCGAACCAAAGAATCGCAAGTCCTTCAGGGGTTTTTCAATCAGGCCTAACCTTAAGTGGTGATAATCTTGGTGCATATTTTGACGTACATGATGATGGAACACAGGGAGACATGACATACTGTGGTCAATTTAATCAATGCATAGAAGACTTGGGCACGTTCAAGAACACGGGGTGGGCACCAGATCCATACGGAATAGGTCAAGGAGGCAGCGGATTCAAGATAAATATGGCTGGCAGCCCCTTAAAGAAATTCACCTTAAGCTCTCACGCTAACGGGCTTAGTTTGATAAATGTAAAGGTTGGCCGTTCAGTGACAATTCAGGTTTCTGCGTTAGATGAGGACGGCTTGGGTGAATCCTATTTCAGATTTTTAAGCGGCAACAGCTTCAATTTTTTAGGAATTGAGCCGCACACTCTAAAAATAGGAAAAGTGGGGTTGCTGACGATAACTGCGTATGGCACCGGTGAGAGCTCCTGCGTTTGCCACTGGGCCGAAACAGACTACGCGCTTGACTAGATTGATATGTTCGACGGGTTTCATGCACGAAATTGCGCTCTTATCGCAAGTATACCATCAGGAATATTTTCTGGTGATGGAACACATTTACCCGGAATGGGGCGTCAGGGTGGCTCCCTTACTGCTAAGGGTAGCCCTGCCACCGGCGGAGAAGAAGGCACAAAACTGGTTGGATATTTTAGCCCAAACGACACGGGCACCGTTGTAGGGTCGACATATAAGAATCTGGTTACTGGTCAAGAAGATTTATCCATTTACAACGGAATGTCTTACAACAGCGGGTATGTAAATGGAGCGGGTTTCCACAGCGATACAAGCGGCACCATATTTGATGGCAAACCTGTCCCAGACCATTCACTCAGATTTGTACGTTATTTCGAGGCGGATGGGGTAGATGATTACTTGGGCCCATTCGAAGCCACAAACTACGAAGATCAAGAGACGGGCCTTTTTTTGAACTACAGCAATTCTTGGTCTATGTGTATGTGGGTAAATTTTCCTGAGCAATCTTGGGAAGGCAGCGGTAGCGATATATTCAGCTGCGGCCCTCAAGGAGCATTGACTTGGGAAGGGTACGTGGCGCGCATGTCGCAAACGGGATTTAATTACGATTTTGCTGAACAAGTTGGGCAGACGAATTCCTATTCATACATTAGGCCAGTGGAAAAAGATAGGTGGTATTTTGTTTCGTTTGAAAACAACGGTCAGAATTACATCGACGACGCCACGAAAGGCTTCACCATTGCGGTGGACGGAAAGATTCTCCCTCACGCTAACGTTGGTGGTCCGTATACCAGAAACATGGCAAATGACGCCCTATATATAGGGGCATCATACTCAAACTATCAGGTAAGCGAGTATGAATTCGAGAGAAACTATTCTTACGCCAAATCAGGAACGAAATTTGGAAAAATTATGGTATACAGCGGTGATATAGGCATTAATAGAATTATACAAAATTATGTAGCAACAAGAGAAGATTACAACAGACACAGTGGAGAAAAAAATCCTTATTTTATCGAGAACAAGGACACGTTTACTTTCTAAAAAATAATTAGCAAGAATGTGATTTTTCCCTTAAAATAGAAAGAAGAAGATGGATCTGGGTAAAAAAAATAAACAAATATTTGTAAAACAAATAAGCACATCCGGATGGGAACAGGGCGGAACCCATGACGACTACGAGAATGTTTTCAAAATAGGAAATCCGGGTGACGGAATATTTATTTCTTCGGAGGGAGATAGGTTTATGATTAGCGGCGGCATTGCTTCTACAAGCCAGCTGTCTGACGCGGTGAATGTTGAGGTAACTGGAGTGGGCATCACTGGGTCAGGGCTATTCATAGAGAAAGTCCAGAATGTTTTTCTTTTTAGATCAATGGTAGGCGGTAGTGGTATACGGCTTTCAGGTTATACAGGCGACTTAGTTATAGACTTCACGGGCAAGCCTAGCCCAGAAGGACAAAACATAGGTACTGATTCGTCAGCTACTGGTTTGAGTGGGGTATTTAGGGGGGTAGACCAAGCAGCTGATGGAACTAATATTTTCCAATTACCAAGCAAATCATCCTTATCACAAATTCCTTGTAGTGCAAAAAGATCTGGTGTCAAATAATAATTATTTCTTTGAGCTGTTCCATCTACTAGCATTATGTGATACGTTATATGATGTGTACTGTTTACAGGTCTGAGAAATACAACTTGTCCTTTATTCTTTTCATTTAGTTGATCTATATTCACAAAAATTTTTTGACCTAATTCATACACGCTATAATCAATCATGACTGGTCCTGATCTTATCCATTCTCGAGCAATTGGGATGTATGGATTTTCTGATTCATCATTTTTTATTTTATCACTTTTTACTTCATCTAGTAATCCTTCAATTTCAGATGGATTTTTCAATTCTGCAACTTGTTCTCCAACTATTTCATTTTGTGTGAAATTAAAAATTATTACTACAATTGTAATTATCACAAATATTGGAATTACAATTTTTAAACTATTCATGAAATGACTCATTATAAAATATCTAAAAACCTTACTTATTGAAAAAATCTATTAGAGTTAGTAGTGGTACTATTTCTAAAGAATATATCACATTTAACGCGGCTGAAAAATATAAAAGGGTTGCCTTAGCCAACTCAAATGTAACGGAAGTAATTTCCGTAACTGATAGTGATAGCAATAAATGGTATG
>CAJXDJ010000098.1 GCA_913052045.1 uncultured Dehalococcoidia bacterium | reverse complement strand
AGCTGATAATAGAGCGATGCATGTCCAAATGGCTGATGAGGCCTATCTTATTGGGCCATCTCCGCCGTCAGAAAGCTATCTAAATATTGTTAAGATCATAGAAATAGCGTTGTTGGCCCAGGTTGATGCTATTCACCCTGGGTATGGGTTTTTGTCAGAAAATGCTGCTTTCGCAGTAGCCTGTAGAGATAATAATATAAAATTTATAGGACCTACACCTGAAGTTCTGGAGAAACTGAAAGATAAGGTTATAGCTAGACAGATAGCCAAAAAGGCAGGGATACCGGTTTTGCCGGGTACCAACACCTCGGTGGGCGATAAAAATGCACTGAAACGTGCGGTCAAAGTTGGATTTCCACTGATGGTAAAAGCTGCTGCTGGAGGCGGTGGTATTGGCATGGAGATTGTTAGATCCGCCGAAGAACTTGACAATACAATTCAGAGAGCCAGGTCTCAAGCCGCCAGTTCTTTCGGAAGTACAAGGTTGTATTTCGAGCGATACCTAGAACATGCTTCTCATATAGAAGTTCAAATCCTGGCTGATGAAAAGAAGAACACAGTCCATTTTTTTGAAAGGGATTGTTCTGTGCAAAGACGTAACCAAAAAATTGTAGAGGTAGCTCCCACGGTAAAAATTAAGTCTAACCAGCGCAAGACGTTAATAAAGAATGCATTGAAGTTAGCCAAGAATGTGGGATATACAAATGCCGGCACAGTGGAATTCTTGGTTTCCACTGAAGGCGACATTTATTTTCTCGAGCTTAATAAACGTCTCCAGGTAGAGCATGGTATAACTGAAATGATTACTGGATTTGATCTTGTTGAATTGCAAATCTGGATTGCTAGCGGCGAAAAACTTCCGTTTAAACAGAAGGCAATACAGGAGCGTGGTTTTGCGATAGAGGTACGTATAAATGCTGAGGATCCCGAAACATTCTTGCCTTCACCAGGGGTCATTTCGAGTGTTCGCCAACCCAAAGAAAATCATAAGGTTAGAATCGACGGAAGTATAATTCAGGGCCACGAGGTAAGTCCTTTTTACGATTCTCTTTTAGCTAAGTTGATGTGTTGGGGGGCTACGAGAGAGGAAGCTAGGCTAGAATTACTTAAGGCCCTCGGGAAATTTAGAGTAAAAGGGGTGAAGACAAACATACCCTTTCTAAAGCGTGTTTTGGTGAGTACAGAGTTTGTAGAAGGTATTTACGATACGGGTTTGGTTGAGAAGCTCTTGACTGAACCTTTTGGAAAGACTGCACCTATCAGAAACCCTGATGACAAACGAGAAAGGGAGATTGCTGCGGCTACTGCTGTAGCGATAGTTACAGCCCAGAATGGAAATCAATCGAGATATCAGGAATTTAGTGGTTCAAGCCCATGGAAGATCTTTGCGCGTTCGCAACAGCTATCAGATCGTGTTGGACTGAGGAGAGGCTGGCGTTGAAACAGGTCAGAGTAAAAATAAGGGATAAATGGTATACGGTAGATATTGAAGAACCGATAGGCTCTATTGCTAGAGTGACCGTTGAAGGCGAGGTGTTCGAGGTGCAGGTGACTCAGCCAGAATCCGCTTTCCAGAGTGTTTCAAAGAGTTCTCGACCAACAGGCCTGGGACATGCTGAAACCACCCCGAGTAATGGCTCTGGCCTGATTACTTCTCCTATGTCCGGGAAAGTTCTGTCTATTAGGGTAAAGGCAGGTGATTCGGTAAATTCAGGGGACGAAATGTGTGTCATAGAAGCAATGAAGATGGAGCAAACTATTAAAGCTCATCGGGATGGAGTGGTAAAAAAGGTATTCGTTAGGCCGTTGGACCAAGTGACTATTAACGCTACGTTAGTAGAATTAGAATAGACTTAGGAGAAAACAGCTAGACCGAAAGGGAATCCAAGCCGAAAGGATAGTTCTAATCAAATTCAGATCGTCAATAGTATCTTTCCGAATGCTTTTCGTTTAGTCAGTCTTTCGTGGGCGGTTCCAGCCTTTTCTAAAGGAAGGCTTTTTTCTATAATCGCCTTCAGCCGTTCCGCGGTTCAATAGTGTGACGATCCGATCCATATCGGTGTTTGTGCCCATGAATACTCCATGGATGCTTATTTGTTTTGTAAAGATCAATCCCATTTGCAATGACACTTCATATCCGTCTGTTACTCCGCAGTTTTACCTGACTCGGCCCTGTTATGGGCTCAGGTTGGTGTCCGAACTGGATGACCTCCGGTCCACCGTGTTGCTCTATAAATGATGCTTTCAAGTAGAGTTATTCCTCGGTTTCCTTTAAACAGCTGTGGCATATGTATGCGATCGCAAGCATTTCCCCCAAACTCATTACACGTCCGCAATTGACGTGACTTGTGTCAACCTTTGGTTGATGAAACTTATTACCGCAGTAATGGCAAGTAGCGGTTTGCAGTGTTCCAATATTTTCTGTGCATACCGAGCAAGAGATTTCCATTTTATGTCCTCTTTTGTAATTTCAAATAAGCTCGTGCCAGCTGGATCTCTTCTGAAGGTCTTGATATCGTTCCGTCTAACCTGCCTGCTAATATTTTTTTTAATACTATTTGAATATCAGGACCTTCAGAGACTCCTAGTTGCTTCAGGCGATCGCCGCTAATAGATGGGTGAATGTGTTTATACTTATCCAGGTATAAACACATATTCTTACGAGCGGTTTTAAGGTTTGTTGAGTACTTGAAGGCCTTTAAACTATGGATAGATCTATTTTCTAACATTAGGTATAGCTCTATGGGTTGGAGTGACAGCTCATTTAAAGTCATTTCTTTTTGAGAAAGATATGACATATCTTTTAGCACTCTGGCCCAGTCTTTCGGGGCGTTAATCAGTGATATTAAACTATTAGTTTCGTCTGATGATAACTTATATGCTATTGTTGATATGTACGTTAGCTTGTCTTCGCCAGTTTTTTCCAGAGCTTTAACCCAATTTCTAGGTGATAAGGAGCTGTGTAGTGAACATAACACACCCAGCCGGGAGGCTCTAAGGAATATTGATGCCCGTTCTGGTTCGCCCATTATTAAATTGATCTCGTTACGGATTCGATCACCGCTGACCGTAGCCAGTGTTCGGGCTTTTACAGCTTTCAGAAGTAAACTTTTGGTATTAGTGTCGATTCTAAATTTGAGGCGTTGCTCATATCTAATGGCTCTAAGAATTCTGGTTGGATCATCTAGAAAGCTTCTACTATGTAGTATTCGGACTACTTTGTTGGCTATGTCTGTAAGTCCTCCAGTTGGGTCCAGTAGACAAGGGTTTTTCGGATCAGTTAGCTCGAGAGCTATTGAATTGATAGAAAAATCCCGTCTCCATAAGTCCTGCTCCACAGATGCATCGTAGACCTTGGGGAGCACGCCAGGTCTTTTGTAAATTTCAGTGCGTGCCCGAGCAAAATCGAATGTTAAGCCATCTATAGTTATCGTAGAGGTCTTGAATTGGCTATAATAGGCTCGATTAGCTCGAAGTTTTGCACTAAGATCATCAACAAAATTCTTTGGATCGTTGTCAATGATAAAATCAAAGTCACGTGGTTCAGACCCGAGGAGCAGATCTCTCACAGCACCACCTACCAAAAAAATCCTCGAGCTATGCCGTTGGGATAATTTAATAGCCGTATCTATGATATCTCTAACTCTTTCGGTTGTTGAAGTGTGCAACAGAAATAGTAGATTTCTTGCTACGTGTTTGGATAGATTAGGCATACCCGAAATTGTATCATGTTAATGATAGACCTTTGACACTGGAATGTTGTCGCGAATACAATTTTCTCGCAGGGAGGTGAGTATGGATAATAAGAATATTACGATTTTTTTCGATTATACCTGACCATTCGTTTATAACGTGACTGTTTGGTTACGAAGAGTTAGAGAATCTGGTGTAACCTTGCCTAGAATTGAATGGCGGCCGTTTATGCTTGCTCAGATAAACAGTAACGAAGATGGATCTGAGTGGAAGGCTTGGGAACAATCGGATAAGGATACACGGGGGCTGCTTGCGTTTAAGGTGGGCATATCGGCTATGAAACAGAGTGACAGTTTGTACGATCAATTTCATATAAACGTTCTGGAAGCAAGGCATGTGGACAGGAAAGACATTGGTGACCTTGAAGTTCTTATGGATTGTGCAAGACGTGCTGGGCTGGATACAGAACAACTACAGATTGATACAAAGGATTCTAGTTTGATTGAGCGGATAGGTCGTAGTCATGTCGAAGCTGTTACTAGGCATGGAGTTTTTGGGGTACCAACTTTTGTTTTCCCCAACGGTAACTCGGCCTTCCTAAAATTAATCTATCCACCTAAGGAGAAAGCTGCGGATATTTACAATGACCTTATGAACGTAATGTCCACTTGGGATAATATTGGTGAAATTAAGAGGCCGCAGCCACCTTGGCCCTCAGGGGTAAAACGAGATTAATGGAAAGATGTTAATGACTGATCGGCTTGAAGAAAAATTAGATGTACGATTCGCAAATCGTAAACTGTTGGACGAGGCCTTGACTCATTCGTCTTACTTTCATGAGTTCCCAGACCACGATATACCTTGTTATGAAAGGTTAGAATTTCTTGGAGATTCGGTTCTGGGCTTTGTGATTGCAGATGAGCTTTTCCGACGATTCCCTTTGATGAATGAGGGGGAGCTTACGGAACTTCGCGCACATCTTGTACGAAGAGAAACGCTGGCTGCAGTAGCTAAAAAACTTCGCTTGGGTTCATTCTTGTTGATGGGACGGGGGGAAGATCTAAGTGGAGGCCGTGGA
>CAJXDJ010000097.1 GCA_913052045.1 uncultured Dehalococcoidia bacterium | reverse complement strand
AATCTACATGGCCTGGTGTATCAATCAGATTCAGTTGATAGGTCGTTCCGTCAGTGGAAGTATAAGCCATACGTACAGCTTGAGCTTTAATCGTGATCCCGCGCTCTCTTTCCAAGTCCATAGAGTCGAGATGTTGTTCGACCAACTCTCCAGCACTTACGGTTCCCGTTACCTCTAGCAAGCGATCAGCCAAAGTGGATTTCCCATGATCAATATGGGCGATTATGCAAAAATTTCGTATGTCATTGCTGTCCATGTACTATATCCTAGCATGTCGCGAAATCTTTCTCGATTATCTTGGGCTCATATTTAAATTTGTTGGGATCTCTCAAGACTGATAGAATGGAGCTCCTATCCCTTTGGATAAGGAGCGAAAATGTACGTAATTCTTTCCCCTTTTCAAATTAAACGAGAACACCGAGACGAATTCATCGAGTCCATAATAGAAGATGCAAAGTCCTCTGTGGCAAATGAGGAAGGTTGCATGAGATTCGACGTTATTCAAGACGCAAATCACATGGACAGAGTTTGGCTATATGAAGTGTACAAAGATGAGACTGCTTTCAATACACACAAGTCATCAAAGCATTTCAAAAAAGTGTCCCCTGTATTGGCAAAAGCCCGTGACCAAGGACCTCCTGGCGCAGGTATGGGAAGCAGTATTATTTGGTCTTCAGATTTGAGCTAGACTCTCCCAATATCTGAAGTTTTACTTCAAATAATCATCCTGCCACTTCTGATACTCATCAGTACGTAACGCTGCGCGAATAACCTCCGGGTTAGCCATCTTAGGCTCCAATTCTAGTGGATCGCCACCTTCGTATATAAACTTCATGCTATCGTACAACGCTTGCATAGCTACGTAGAAAGAATAGTGTCCCCTCAAAGCTACCCGTACACCACTTTCCGCCAATTTTCTTCTGTCTTGCATTTCCTTAGGGACGTAGCCGAGAATCAAAGGAAGAGAGGTAAGGGAATGCACTTCACTCAGTTCATCAAAAGTCTTGCAGCCCATAACCATCATGGCATCCACTCCAGTCTTAGAATAGGCTTCTATCCTGTCCATGGCTTCGTCCAAACAAAGGTTTTGTAAAGCGCTAGTCCGCCCTATTATTACAGTGTTTGGATCTCTTCTGGCTTCGGTTGCAGCGCGAAGCTTGTTAATCATCTCCTCCTTTGATATCAGCAACTGGTCCCTCCGTTGCTCAAATGCCTTGGGCAACAAAGTGTCTTCAATCGTCATGGCAGCAGCCCCTGCCATCTCTAATTCTTGTACAGTCCTCATAACATTAAGGGCATTCCCATATCCATGGTCGGCATCTACTATTAAACTGATATCTACGGCCCTCATTATCCGTTTTACATGATCGGCGAGTTCAGATAGCGTGAGAAGGACCAAGTCAGGCGCCGCTAAAATGGATGCAGAAACTAAAGATCCACCCATAATTCCTACTTCAAATCCCAAATGGACGACGATCCTCGCAGAAATGGGATCAAAAACAGAACCTGGATAGACCACATCAGGTTTATCCAAAAACTGTCTTAATTTTAATCTACTTTTGATTGGCTGCATGATCAAATTACCCAGATCCTCTTTTTCTTTCCCGGTAAAGAATTTGTTTAAGACCCGTTAAAGCAACGAAATACCACAAGATCTCGATCCCTTATACAGACCCAGAACAACCGTCCCTAAGTCTGAGATATTATACCTCTTGATGCAGGATTAGTGGTATCCACTTTGACAACTTGATTCGTTAATTCCTGAACGGCACAGCCAATGTCCTCTGGCGAGGTAATGAATCCCCCAATTATATTAATGAGTGCACCTAACTGTGATGATCTGAGTCCCTTTAAGACCTTTACGACTTCTGCCTGAACATTCGTTTGACAAAGTTTCACCTTCAGACTAAGCGAAGAAGCATAATTTTCAATTTTTTAGCTTATTTCGCCCAAGGAATCATAACCGAAAATATCTGTGTCACTTTTTACTCCCCAAATTCGTCCATTTTCCTTGAACTATTCGAACGTGAACTATTTTATTAAATCCATCCGCGGTCTCATTTGTTAATAGGGTTGATTATCCCAAATGCTCGAACCCATATACAGGGAAACAGGTCTATTTTTGGAATAAGTCTTGTTGGAACATTCAACCCCTTTCTGCCGACAAGTTATGCGGATTCTAATCAGAATTCCCCGGTTTGTGGTATATTTGCGAAAACACCACACGAGGACGAATATGAAATATGCTCTTGTTTCAGCAGATTCCCATATGGATATGAGTTGGCTCCCGGGGAACTTGTTTACGGATAATGTTCCCGATGCCATACGGCAGAAGATGCCTCGTGTTGTGGACTCCCCAAACGGACCAATCTGGAAAACTGAAGAAAAGGTTTTAGGTGTTTACGGTGGTCTCGGATTTGGCTTTTCCAAACCCAGAATGGGTAAGTCCCGCCAGATCGACAAAATGTATGAAGCCGGATATTACAAGGGCCCTCCTCACGCTATAAATAAAGAGGCACGACTAACCGACATGGCTATGGAGGGAATTGATGCCGAAATTCTTTATGGTATGACCTCAGCCGGAAACCGAATAGATGACAAACAAGTGCTGGCTCACACATATAGGATATACAACGACTGGGTATCAAATTGGTGTAAGGCTAGCCCAGGCAAATGGTTTGGCCTGGCATGTATACCGGTTCAAGATCCTGAAGAGGGAGCTAACGAGCTAACTAGGGGATCCGAATTAGGACTCAGAGGCGCAGATATTTTTGTCAGCTCAACAGTAAAACCGATTTATATGAGAGATGGTTTCTGGGACCCTATATGGAAGGCCTCAGCTGATACACATATGCCAATATCATTCCACATCGGCGGGGGCGGAATCCAGGTGCCTGGGCCAAATCCAGAATCTGGGGACCCCCCGAAATCGGTCCACGCTAAGATAAATCCCACTCAAAATGAGCTAGGCTACATAGGAACACATCTTCCACTAGAACAACTGGCCGGATCTGAATGGCTAGTAAGTATAATAATGAGTGGTGCTTGTGACAGATACCCAGAATTTCAATTCGTTCTTGGAGAGTGTGGGGCGGGATGGATTCCATTCGTAATAGAACGCATGGATTTAAAATACAATGACGCATACTTGGATCAAAAGTTCTCACCGCCCTTGAGCCTAAAACCAAGTGAATATTGGTATCGTCAAGGGGCAACTACTTTTCAAAATGATCCAACAGTAGGCCATTTCGCTGACTATATTGGAGAAAACAACCTAATGTGGGGCAGCGACTACCCACACCCAGATGGTGTCTGGCCAGGTGCTCGTGCCGTTATCAAATCTACCATGGGCAATCTACCTGAGAAAGCGCTTAAGAAAATTACCTGTGATAATGCCGTCCGTCTATACAAAATGTGATTTCAGGGGTATTGTGTCACCACTTCTTGCGCCATAAAAAGTTCCAATTTGCTGTCAGGGTCTCTGCTCCCTTGGCAGTGATCACAAGGCCGTCAAATATCTTAGGGACTCTTCTTACCCCTGGCACAGTAACACGGTGAGGATGGTACGAGAAAACCATGCCCTCTTCAAGGCAGGTGTCTGCATTACCCTTTAACATTGGAGAGAAATACGGCCATTCAATGCCATCCATACCCTGACCATGAAAAGAGTAGTGCCATTCAGGTTGACCCAAACCCCATCCTTCCTCCTGGATTACTTCCAAAAATGTTTTTTCCATAGCTTCCAAAGTAACGCCAGGCTTTGCCATCTTTTTTATTTCTTCAAGTGCTTTAAATTCACTGCCAATCAGCTTTTCTTCTAGTTTATCGGGTTCCTTAAAAGCACATACCACGTTAATTTCCGACCAATGACCTGTTTCCCCACAAATTTCCAGATGGAAACTAATCCAATCGTCGCACTTCAAAGAAACGTCTCTAGGTAACCCTTTAAAATTACCTTCTTGGATTACGGTAAGATCGGTGAATGACCCAGCATTCCTAAACACTTTGCTAGATTCTGAGGCTGCTTCTCGCTGACTAACCCCCGGTTGTGCTACGTCAACAAACCTCTCTATTGCATGCTGCGACATAAGCCAAAGTTCTTTCAACTGCAGAATTTCTAGTTCACTTTTAACAGCCCTGATCTTATCCAACAACATATCAGCATCCTTAAATTTCGCGTTAGGAAATGCTGTGGTCAGTTTTTCGAGGGCTCCAACGGTGATTATCTTTTTATAGCCGGCAATTCCTATTGTGCCATTAGTAAGACCCTTTTCCCGCATAGCATCTATAATGGCATCTTGTGGATCTGGTTCTCTTCTAAAATCTTTTACCCACAGGTTATCAGGAAGAGCTGACGAAGCATATGTGACCTGAACATGCATAGGCTCTCCGCTAAGCGGTATCAATATCAATCCATCCCCCTCCCACATATGCACATCCGCTAGATACCGTAGATTGCCTCTATTGAACCCACTTCCATGGCCTGCAACAATTAATGCATCTGGATGAAGCTGTCTGCATATAGGAAGAATATTTTTAATATCTTTATACTGACTACTAAGTCCACCAATTCCAATCATATCATAATCATCAATCATTATTTCTTCTGATTTTTCCGTTAATCGGTTTGCAACAAAGCTTTCAAATTGCCATTTTCCTGCTTCAATATGTCCACAACCGATCATGAAAATTAGTTCAGTTCCGGTGACATTTGGGAATGCTGAAAGATCTATGTTTAGTGTATTGACGATTTCAAAATCAACATAGAATTCCAATTTTGGTTCTTTATGCCAGTTTGAACGATTAGCTAGTATTTCTT
>CAJXDJ010000096.1 GCA_913052045.1 uncultured Dehalococcoidia bacterium | reverse complement strand
CAGGCCCTTAGCGACATCCAACGGGAATATATCCGGGATGTAGACACCAAAATCAAGGCGGATATTCCTAAGATGCTCCGGTCGTGGGACGATACTTGGTCACTAATTTGTCAACTTATGGCTAGTTATGAGAAGGAATTTAATTCTGGACTACAACTCAGAGTAACCCAGAGCGTGCGTAATCAACCGCAATGGGATCAATTAGAGATTTCGTGGGATAATTGCTCGATAAATCTAGATCAAACACAAAATCGGATTGAAAGACTTATTCAATATTTAGAAGATCTTGATTTTGGGAAAGGAATGGGATTGGATCTCATCATTTTAGATTTAGATAACCTGTTGGACGGAATGATTGAAGTTAGGAATAGAATGAACGCAATTGTGGGAGCAAATAATGATGACGATAATATCCATTGGATCACAAAAACCGCTAGCGGGGCGTTGACGTTAAATGTGGCCCCCTTGAATATAGCTCCACATCTGAAATCAGAATTGATAGACCAAAAGTCGTCGGTTATTTTTACTAGTGCCACTTTGGGTACGGAGGGAAACTTTGATTTTATACGGCAACGGTTGGGACTCGATGATGTAGACGAATTGATGGTAGACTCTCCATTTGATTATCGAAATGCTATTCTTCTAGCTTTGCCTACAGATATTCCAGATCCAGGAGTAAGTGGATACAAAGAAAAATTGGTTATGGGCTTGGATTCCATAACACGTGCGATTGGCGGACACACGTTAGTATTATTTACCTCGCATGCCTCTTTAAGAGAAATACGAGAACACTTGATTAATTTGTTAGAGCCCAACGGGATTAGGGTCATTGCCCAGGGTCTAGATGGGCCTCCACAGAGAGTTATCCAACAGTTTATTGATAATCCTAAAAGCATTCTTTTAGGTACAAGTAGTTTTTGGGAAGGAATTGATATGCCAGAAGGTGTATTGAAAGCCTTGGTAATCGCTCGGCTACCATTTAATGTTCCAACTGAACCGACTTTTGCAGCCAGATCGGAACAATTCGAAGAACCCTTTAAGCAATATGCTGTACCTCAGGCAGTACTTCGTTTTCGACAAGGGTTTGGTAGATTGATGAGACGTACCACGGATAGTGGAATAGTGGTCATTATGGATCACCGTGTTACGAGTAAGAGCTACGGCAAAATGTTTTTGGATTCTTTACCTGAATGCACTGTCAGAACAGAATCAGTACGAACTTTGACTGCAGTCATTGGTAAATGGATTAATATGAAAAAATGAAATTGCATATTCCGGATCACTTTGATCTACAATCTACTTTAGAGAGTGGACAGGCTCACCGATGGAAGTATGAAAATGGCTGGTATTGGGGTGTTGTTTACGGTAACTTGATCAAAATTAGGCAGAGCCAATCGGAAGTCGAAATATCGTCTAGTCTTAGAGACACAGACAAGCTGAAATTGTTGTTTCACTGGTATTTTCGCATGGATGATGATCTTGATGAAATCTATCAAATAATCCGTAAAGATGATCACATCTCAGGCGCGATAAATCGGCACTACGGCCTCCGTATTTTGAGGCAAGAACCGTGGGAATGTTTATCTGCCTTCATCTGTTCAGCTACATCGAGTATTAGTCGCATTCACAAAAATATGGAATCCATAGCAGATGCATGGGGGGAAAGCTTGGCGTTGGATGGGCATACAAGATCGACGTTTCCTACTCCAGAACAGATAGCTAGGGTGGGAGAAGATAAGTTAAGGGAATTGGGATTAGGGTTTAGGGCTAAGTATCTCCATTGTGCTGCCATTGCCATAGCCGAAGGTGCCCTAGACTTGGGAGAGTTGCGCAATATCGATTATTGGGATGCTAAAACCAAATTGATGGAACTGTCAGGGATAGGCCCTAAGATTGCTGACTGCGTTCTCGTTTTTTCGCTTGATAAACTTGAAGCATTCCCTATTGATCGCTGGGTCAGTAGGGCACTTGAGAAGTTTTATTTTGACAATGGTACTCCGAATTATCAGGATACAGTTGTATGGGCCCACGATTATTTTGGTTGTTATGCTGGATATGCTCAACAATATTTGTTCCACGACCAACGACTGGGCGGCCTTCATGTGAAGGGCGTTCGTCATAGAAAATGAGACACTGCACATGAAAACCTTAGTGTTAGGAGGCATCGATGAATTTTTTGATTCGTAACGTAAAACTTGTCGATGGCACTGGTGCAGAATCAGTGCCAAGAGTGAATGTAGCTGTTCAAGAAGGTGTTATTTCTTGGATCGATCAAGGACCTATACAACATTTCGAATATCCGCACTATGAAGATATAAATGGGGAAGATTTGACTCTGGTGCCAGGACTAATTGATTGTCACGAACATTTTGCAGGAGATGGCGGGCAATTTGGTGTTTCAATTATGGCCGACGAAAGTGACGATATGGCTTTAATCTTTAGTAGAGCAGTGTCTAATGCGCGAAGAGCGCTAATCGCAGGACAAACTTCTGCCAGAGATGTAGGATCTCCGCATGGTATAAGCATCAAGCTAGCTAAATCTATAGCAGCTGGAGCAATTGAAGGGCCCAGAATAACGGCGTCTGGCGAGTGGCTTCAAATGTCCACGACCTGGGGATATTCTTTTGTAAAAACAGTGGATTCCAAAGAAGCAATGGAAGCCGCTGTCAAGAACCAAATTAGTGGGGGTGCAGGGCTTATTAAAGTCGGCGCAACAGGCACCAAATCCGACGGAACTTCGTATAGTACATTGGGTCCAGATATTTGTCGTTTAGTAGTAGATTTAGCACATAACGCGGGGCTTAAGGCCGCTGCTCATTGTACGGATGGAATCGAAGGCACATGGGATGCTGTGAACGCAGGATTTGATTCAATAGAGCATGCTGTACACATTGACGATCGCACGGCACATCTTATGAAAAAAAATGGCACGTATATTGTGCCGACGTTATCTACTTGGGACTATAGGATTCGGGCTGCGAATCGATGGAAATCTTCTAGGAATGAAAGGGATAGCTCAGAGGAGCGGAAATGGACATCTATAGCTAGCACGAAAAGATGTATCAAAGCTGGAATTAAGATTGCGGCTGGTACCGATGCAGGTGGATCACCGGTACGACACGGCAGCATAGTACACGAGTTGGAGTTGCTAGTAGAGGTTGGCCTAACTCCAATGGAGGCGCTTCAAGCTAGCACAAAAACCGCTGCCGAACTAATCGGGAACCAGAATTTAGTGGGAACGGTTGAAGTAGGCAAACAGGCTGATCTGCTACTGTTAGATGGGGACCCCCTAGAGGACATTGCCTCCTTAAGGAATATTTGGGCAATGTTTTTGGGTGGTCGTAGGATACGTTAGGAGTTTTTAACCAACGGGAGTATCAGTCGAGATGGATGTATTTCATCATGATAAATTTTCTGTTGAGCAATTTGCATTTTCGTCGTTTTATGTTGTATATCCCCAGTGTTAAGATTCCTATCAAAACGTGGGAAGTTACTACTAGATATTTCAAGACGAATTCTATGCTCTTTACGAAAAACATTGCTTGTGGGTCCCAAGTCAATATCAAAACAATATATCTTGTTGGGTTCCATTAGGGTTTGATATTCACGTGACTCCCGGTATCTAGCTCGTATTATCCCATCACAGATGTTGATAGCGTAATCATCGGTAGCGACGTCAACCAGTTTAGCTGTGAAATCTGTGTCTACAGCTGATGAACTAGCGTAAATCTCGACCTGGATTGAACCTGTTACTTCGGTATCCTGTTTAAGGGGGGGTGTGGTGTAAGTTAAAACGTCCTGGCGTTTTTCGATAGAGATTTGGTCAAATGCTCCATAGGAAAGTATCTCCGGATTGCAACAAGTACAGCCTCCGTTAGTTGGAACTGGAGAGGAAGGATCATAAATAAACGAATCGAACAATCCATTTCGAGGTAGTTCGCGTGATAACTGGCCTTCGGTATCCAGATTTTCGGCTTTACCGTGACTGTGTAAGTAATAAGATGTATATTCGACTGCCGTGAGGGGCCAATGTTCTGAATCTTTCCATTCGTTCAAACCCATGACAAACCATTTCACGGATGGTTCTTTGTCGATGTGATTCTTTTCTCCTTTAAGCCATTTGTCCATCCATCGCAATTCCAACGAACGTAGATCTATTAGTGAATCCATGCCGAAGTCTAAATCACCTGCATGAGAAAAAGAATTGATTTTATGTGTCCAGGGGCCCATAAGAAGTTTTTGATTTTGTCGAGCTTTGAGTGTTCCTCCTCTATTCTGCATACCAGCAAAATTTTTTAACGTGCCAATACTGAAGAAGTCGTACCAACCGCCAATATGGAAAACTGGAATTTTCACGTCATGATATCTATGCTCTATGGAAAGCTTTTTCCAAAATGTATCGTAATCCGGGTGAGATAACCAATCGTGAAAATAAGGGATTGTCTTACCTCCCTCTTTGTCAATGTCTTCGAGTGGAAGTTTGGCAAATAGATGGGTCCAATTGTGCTTATCAATAGGTTGATTTGTGCGACCGTCAGTTCTGTAGATCCATGTGGCAGTCCATCCTAATTGGAAAGCTCCTTTTAGATCTATTGATTTTGTAGTATACTGATCTATCCAATCTTGCATTTCTTTGGTTTCACTTCTTATTTGCTGCTGTTCTGCATAATGAGCTGCCTGATCTGAAGCTATTTCCTCACCTAATGCTTTAATAGTCATTTGTTGCATAGATCCTATGCCTTTTAAAGCTCCATAAGCAAACTTTACAAGATTAGTAGGAGTAAAAATCTTACCAAAATTAAATTGAAGACTACTGGGAGCAGCATGAGATACATTAGTCC
>CAJXDJ010000095.1 GCA_913052045.1 uncultured Dehalococcoidia bacterium | reverse complement strand
ACAGGACCCAAGGCCAAGACAGAACCCAAGGCTAAGGCAGAACCCAAGGCTAAGGTAGAACCCAAGGCTAAGGCAGAACCCAAGGCTAAACCCCAAACACGGGGCCGTAGGAGTGTTGGTTAAATATGGAACTCCATGACATCCTCATCAAGCCCCTAATAACTGAAAAGGGGACTATGCTACAGGAAAGCAACAAGTACCTGTTTCAGGTTGCTTTAAATTCGAACAAGAATCGGATCAAAGAGGCCGTTGAGAAGACCTTTGATGTATCTGTCGTAAATGTGAATATTTGTTGGCATAGGGGCAAGCAGAAAAGATTAGGACCACGAATGATTCGTACTCCCGATATGAAAAAGGCAATTGTTACGCTCAAATCTGGGGATAGAATCCAAATAATCGAGGGCTTATAGGATGCCACTTTTTATACCAAAGCCAACGACGCCAGGGCGTAGAAACGCTGCTTTGCCGACGTTTGATGATCTCACCACAAGAAAACCAGAAAAATCTCTTCTGCGTCCTCTTAAAAAACATGCTGGCCGGAACGCTCAAAACAAAATCACCGTTCGACATCGTGGAGGGGGGAGTAAGCGTCACTATCGTCTTATAGATTTCAAACGAACTAAGGATGGAATACCGGGTAGCGTTGCATCCATAGAATATGATCCAAATAGAACAGCCAGAATTGCGTTAATCAACTACGCCGATGGGGAGAAAAGGTATATCCTTGCACCAGTCGGGATTCAGGTTGGAGCAAAGATTGAATCTGGGTTTAATGCCGAGATTCAAATTGGAAATTGTCTGCCACTTAGTCGTATTCCGACAGGAACAATCATTCATAACTTGGAATTGATACCAGGACATGGTGGTAAAATAGTTCGGAGTGCTGGTGTAGGAGCGCAGGTACTATCTGCTGAGACTGTGTATGTATTGATTAGACTGCCTTCTGGAGAGATCAGGCGTGTGCCCAGTAATTGCAGGGCTACTATTGGTCAACTAAGTAATGTGGATCACAAGAACATAATATGGGGTAAGGCCGGAAAATCTAGACATAGGGGTCGTCGCCCTACGGTTAGAGGCTCCGCCATGAACCCCAACGACCATCCACATGGTGGTGGCGAGGGTAAGGCTGGTATTGGCCTAAAACATCCCAAAACTCCTTGGGGTAAGCCAGCGCTGGGCTTCAAGACCCGACGGAAACGCAAGCCTATGACGCTTATTGTTAAAGCTAGAGGAAAGGGGAGAAGATAGAATATGTCTAGATCTGTGAAAAAGGGACCGTATGTTGACCCAAAACTTGAGAAAAAAGTATTAGCCGCCCAAAATTCTAATTCGAAGGTTGTTGTCAAGACTTGGTCAAGGGCATCGACTATAATGCCTTCAATGCTCGGTTTGACGATAGCAGTACACGATGGGAGGCGGCATGTGCCAGTGTTTATTACAGAGAACATGGTAGGTCACAAGCTTGGGGAGTTTGCTCCCACACGAACTTTTAGGGGATATGGAGGAAGAACAGAAAGGGCCTCGACTATAGGATAGATTATGGTAGCAGTTCAAGCGATATCTAAGAAAGTTGGTGCATCTCACAAGAGATTGCGGCCGTTGATAAATATGGTTAAAGGGATGAAGGTTAACGATGCCATTATTCTTCTTGAATTGGCATCATCTCCATGGTCTGTATCTTTACTTAAAACCCTTAAATCTGCCGTTGCAAATGCGGAAAACAACCTATTAATGGATAAGGATGTGCTTAGGATAGTACGCATAAGTGCAGATCCCGCTACTCCACTAAGACGGTTTAAACCTCATGCAAGGGGTCGTGTAGGGAAAATGCATAGAAGGTCATCTCATATAACTGTTGTAGTCGATGAGGAGGTTGCTTAATTGGGACATAAGACGCATCCAGTTGGATTTAGATTGGGAATTACCAAGGATTGGAGTACTCATTGGTTTGTCCCTAAAGGTAGTCAGTATAGAGAATTGGTTCTAGGGGATATGACAATCCGGAATATTATCAAAGACGAGTATAAGCCGTTTTCGGACGCTGGCATTGCTAAGGTAGAAATAGAACGAAATACCCAGGATATTTCAGTGAATATACATTCTGCCCGACCTGGTATTTTGATAGGAAGAGATGGTGAAAGAGTAAAGAAACTTCGGGCACGACTGGAGAAATCCTCTGGGAAGCGTATGCAACTAAACATCCTGGAAGTAGCCCAGCCGGAAATGAATGCCTATCTGGTGGCACGCAATATAGCTGACCAGATAGAAAGACGAGTAGCGTTTCGAAGAGCCCTTAGACAGGGTATACAGAGAACGATGCAAGCAGGGGCTCTAGGCATCAAGATTATCGTAAAAGGACGTATAAATGGAGCTGAGATAGCGCGAACCGAGAAAGTTATGGAAGGAAGAGTACCTCTACATAACCTAAACGCTGATATTGACTACGATTTCGCTGAGGCTGCGACGATGATGGGTCGAATTGGGGTTAAGGTGTATATTTTCAAGGGAACTTTAGAGCCTAAGCCAATTATAGAAGCCGTTGATGAAATTGAGACTATTCAAGTAACCGTGAGACCAGACGGAGATGAACAAATCACCGATGAGTCGAAAGAGATTGTTAGAAATGTAGAAACTGATAAGGTTCCGGAGCCCAAGGCTACAATTGATACCCTTGATGAACCGGAAGGTCAGGCAGTGCCTGAGGGTGAGTCATCAGAACCAGATCAATTAAAGGATACGGAAAAGGATACAGATGCTTCAGCCTAAGCGAATCAAATTTCGAAAAGTGATGCGAGGCCGTCGTAAAGGGAAGGCGACGGGAGGCAATCAGGTCGAATTTGGAGACTTTGGAATGAAGGCACTTGCGGCTGGATGGATAACAGCGCGCCAAATTGAAGCAGGTAGGATCGCAATCAATAGATATTTGAAGCGGGGTGGTAAAGTATGGGTGAGGCTTTTCCCAGACAAGTCTGTTACAAAAAAACCAGCTGAGGTTCGTATGGGTGGAGGTAAAGCGGCTGTGGACCATTGGGTATGCGTTGTTAAGCCTGGAAAGATTATGTATGAGGTCGCTGGAGCAGATAAAGCATCCATATCAGAAGCGCTAAGGCTAGCTTCAGCTAAGATGCCGATAGCAACTAAGACGGTTTCTCGGGACAACCTCGCCAATCTATTAGGGTTAGATTAAGGAATACAATATGAGAATAGATGAAATTAGAAATCTCACAGATGAAGACCTTCAAAAAGAGAGAAGCAGGACTCACAGGGAAAAGATGAACCTTAGGTTTCAACACGCCACACGTCAATTGACTAATACGTCACAATTTAAGGTTGCTAGGCGAAAACTGGCCAGGATTAATACTATTATTAGAGAGAGACAGGTGGATGAAAAGTAGATTATGAGTAAAGAGCTTAGAAAAATTCGTATAGGAAGAGTCATTTCCACCAAAATGAAGAGCACGGCAATCGTGTCGTACCAGTGGAAACTGACTCACCCAATTTATAAAAAGGCTGTCCGGAAGATTACCAAGTTTTATGTACATGACGATCAAGATAGTTGTCGTATAGGGGACCTGGTCAGGATCGAGGAAATAAGGCCTATATCGAAACAAAAAAGATGGAGAGTTTTGGAAATATTGGAGCGAAGGGAAGTTGCAGAAGTCAGACCCATAGACATCGACCAGCAGCTCTTCGCAGAAACTGTGGATCGAGCCACTGATGTGGAGCCAAAACCACAGTCAGAACTAGAAGTTGAAATCGAAACCCAGTCCCAGGACGGCGAGCTAGAAACTAAGCCTGCGGCTAAGGCCAAACCAGAACCTAAGTCAAAGGCCAAGGCTAAAGCGGAACCCAAGGTTAAAGTGGAACCCAAGGCTAAAGCGACACTCAAGGCCAAAGCGGATCCTAAGGCTAAAGCAGAACCTAAGTCAAAGGCTAAAGCGGCACCCAAGGCTAAAGCGGATCCTAAGGCCAATATAGGATCTGACTCAGGCAATGAAGAAGGGTCGGGCGAACTTGTAACAGATGATTCGACACAAACCAAGCTAGGGAAGGACTCGATATGATCCAAAGTTATACTAGGCTAGTTATCGCCGACAATAGTGGGGCTCGCGAAATCATGTGCATTAACATACCTGGGTCCAGTAGGAGGAAATATGCTTACGTGGGTGACGTAATAGTTGCTACGGTTAAAGAGGCAATACCCGCATCGCCTGTGAGTAAGGGAACTGTTGTAAAGGCAGTTATAGTGAGAACATCGAAAGGGCATAACCGTTCTGATGGCACACACATACGCTTTGATGATAACGCTGCTGTAATCTTGACGGACAAATTGGACAATCCGAGAGGCACGAGAATATTTGGCCCAGTCGCTAGGGAACTTAGAGAAAAAGGATTTATGAAAATTGTTTCTCTCGCATCAGAGGTGGTGTGATGAGAATACGTAAAGGTGATGTTGTAAAGGTTATTACTGGAAAAGATAAGAGTAAACAGGGAACTGTGAGTAGGGTTGATTCAAAGAAAGGGCTAGTTGTTGTTGAAGGAATAAATATTATCGTAAGGCATGTAAAAGCAGCTCCACCCAAGCGCCAAGGAGGCCGTATAACGCAGGAGGCTCCCATTAAGATATCGAACGTGGTTTTGATTAACCCTCTTGATAACCGACCGACTAAGGTAGGTATTTTGAGATTAGAAGACGGGAATAAAACGCGCATAAGTCGAAGGACTAAGGAGACGATTAGCTAGCATGGCTACTTCCCCAAAAAAGTTCATATTTTTATATAGATACTGATAATCCATACCGAAATTTTGGTTGGTATTTCCATTGAAATCAAACTGATTGTAAGTGTAAATATTCTTTTGATAATCACCGTCAATTTGTGTTTTATAATAAGATATACCAAGGTTCA
>CAJXDJ010000094.1 GCA_913052045.1 uncultured Dehalococcoidia bacterium | reverse complement strand
AGGAAAGGTTTCTACGGGTTGGTCAATGAAGGCTACCGCGTGAGGATTGCCCATAGATACGAAGCTGAGTTCAAGATTTACACTGTCCACCGTTATCGGGTACCTTACAGTCGCTTTACCCAGAGTTGCACCTAATCCAGTCTCTGGGTGAACGGGAATCTTACTTGGTGTTAATTCTGGTTGGCCCATAGCTACTTTAGCCATAGTTATCTGTCCGTTGTCGAACCTAGGAATAACTGTTCGGATACCAGACATAGTTTCTATGGTGATCCCTGAGGGTTTATGATTGACTATATTTCTGTCAATTGCGTATTTTGCAAAACATCGGAGTCCATTACCACACATTGCACCCTCAGAGCCATCGGCGTTGAACATCCGCATTTTCAAGTCCGCAACGTTAGAATCCATGATAAGAATAAGTCCATCGGCACCCACTCCAAAGTGCCTATCACTTATTTTTCGGGATAGGCTGTTCCAGTCCTTGTCAAGATTGCGAGCATCGACGTAAACATAGTCATTACCCGCGCCTTCCATTTTTGTAAATTTCATTGACCATCTCCCTTATCGTTCCCAATTCTATCACAACTGCCTATGAAGGATTTGACCATTTTTAGCCCTTCTCTCAGTTCGGTACCATCTGATGTGAGCCATTTTATTCTGGAATCGCTGTGGCGAAACCAATTATACTGACGACGGACGAAACGATGAGATCTAAACTTAGTACGCTTGATTGCCTCATTCAGGCCGATTTCTCCTTTGATGTGGGAAGAGAGTTCACCGTACCCGACACCCGACATAGAAGCTAATGTATCAGAGTATCCTGAATCAAGCAGGCCTCGAACTTCATCCAAAAATCCGTTCAGTATCATTATGTCTACACGTGCGTCGATTTTGTTATACAGAAGTTCACGAGACATGGTAAGCCCTATGATTAGGATCTTGTCGGTTCTGGGTGTTTTAGTATGAGTTTTTTTACGGCCTCTTAGTTCGAAGTGGAGTTCTAGTGCTCGAATTACTCTCCGTTCGTTCTCGGGGTCAATAGAATATGCTACTTGAGGATCAACCGCACTTAGAAGCGTATAAAGAGTTTTTGGACCTCTATGTTTGGCCTGTAATTCTAAATCAGATCTGATTGATAAGTTTGGGGGGACTTTAGGGACTTGCCAACCTTCCAAGAGGCCCCATATATACTGTCCGCTTCCTCCTACTAGAATTGGTAGTTTACCTCTATTCTTGACATCTTCTATAGCTGTATTAGCCGCCTTAATAAATAACGATATGTTGAAAGGTTCGTTTGGGTTTAGAAAACTTAAAAGATGATGACGTATTCTAGTTTGTTCCTCCGCGCTGGCTTTTGCGGTTCCGATATCCATGCCCTTGTAGACCTGGCGACTGTCTGCATTAACTATTTCTCCATTTAGTGCCTTTGAGAGTTCGATGCCTAGTAAGCTTTTCCCCACAGCAGTTGGGCCGAGAATTACAATTAGAGGCTGTACTACGTTGATATTTTGGCCTCCGATGTTAATCTGGCAATGTTAGAAAATTGTTTTGCATTGAGACTTGCGCTCCCCAGTAATGTCCCATGAATACTATTTTCTTTCAAAAATTCCATGGCGTTATTATCGTTAATGCTACCACCGTATAAGATTGGTATATCGGAGCCTACCGAATGGTCGTAGATTCTGGTTAGCTCTGGTCTAATGGTGTTATCTATGACTTTCACGACTTGGCTTGGAGATGCAGGCAACCCGGTTCCAATAGCCCATGCGGGTTCATATGCTAGAATTAGTTTGGACGGATTTCCCAAGTTGGTAAGAGCTGTGTTGATTTGTTTCTTTATTATAGCTTCCGTCTCATTTCTTTGTCTTTCGAGTAAAGTCTCTCCTACGCATAAGATTGGACTAATTCCCGCGTTTGTTGCTGCTATTAATTTACGCCCTATAGCTTCATTACTTTCTCCCATGACCTGGCGCCTTTCCGAATGACCTATAATGACGTAGTCACAAATCTTAGAGAGCATAAACCCGGCAATCTCTCCCGTATAAGCGCCGACAGTTTCAAAAGAGATATTTTGTGCTCCAATCTTGACGTTCGTGTCTCTAAATATTTCTGATACCGATATGATCCATGGAAACGGCGGACATATGATGACTTGAGTCGCAGAGATAACGGTGTTTTCTAATTCCAGTTTTATGGCATGCGCAAGTGTTATAGCCTCGGGTAGTGAGGTGTTCATTTTCCAATTTCCGACGGTTAGGGACTGGTTCATGCCTTAAGCCCCAAACTTTGTTAGCTTTCCGGCATGTGCTAATGCAAGGTTCATTATGTTAACTGCAGGTATGGTTCCTAAAGAACCCTTTCGGAATGAATTTTCGTCAAAGGAATCTACACCTTCTCCTAGAGTAAAAGGTGAGGATAGACATAATGGGACTGGATGCCAACTGTGGGAAGCCATTATTGATGGAGTAGCGTGATCACCGGCGATTATCAAAACGTCCGGGTTTAGGGCACGTATTTTAGGGATGTACTTATCAAGATTCTCTAGTGCGGTCACCTTGGCTTCGAAATTTCCGTCCTCGCCAGCGGCATCTGCATCTTTGTAGTGGATGTAAAAGAAATCGTATGATGGAAATTGTCTAATCAATGAATCAACTTCGCTAGAGAATGTATCTCCACTCGGAATCACATCCATTCCGCAAATTCTGGTAAGACCTTTATACATGGGATACGCTGCTATTGAGGCAGCTTTTAGTTTCAAACAATCCGAAAACGAGGGGAGGGATGGCATTCCAGAAAATCCCCTCAATAATACCATGTTGGCTTTGTTTTCATTTGCGAGTATGCTTTTGGCCTGCATGATAAATTGATTGGCAGCTTTTGCCGTAACCTCCGCTTTAGGTTCCCGAGCTTTCACTAAGAGTGGAGAAACTCCAGTTCGTTGGGGATCGGTTTCAGTTAGTCTATCAGACGAATCCCCCCCCCTGAGGCGCAAAACGAATCTGTAATCTTTGACATGGTAGATTTTTAAATCGAAGCCCGCCACCTCAATCTGATCTAGGCTTGCGCATAAGCTTTCTGATTCCGATGAAGGTATTCTACCAGCCCTTCGGTCTACTAGTTTATTATTAGCATCGACTGTACAAAAATTCCCCCTAGCGACGATATCTCCTTCAATAAAATCTACGCCGTCCACTCCTATGGCTTCTAGTGCCCCTCGTCCTATAATATGTTTAAAGGGATCATAACCAAACAGTGCCAAATGTCCTGGTCCACTACCAGGGGCAATCCCTTGGAGTACGGGAATTGTCAAACCGCACGCGCTTGCACGCGCCAAGTTATCCAAATTTGGTATGTGGGCCACCTGAAGTTCCGAGCGTTTGTCGGATTCCCTAGGTAGCCCGCCCAATCCATCTACCACTAGCATAATTATCTTGGAATCTGTCCTCTGTAAGCAGTCATGTAGTTCATGTTTGTCAATCATTGGCTAAGTCTTCCAATTCATTAATTAGAGTGTTGAGAGAGGGCTGACACCCCCGGAAGGACCTTTCCTTCCAGGAATTCGAGCATGGCGCCCCCGCCGGTTGAAATATATCCCAATCGATCGGATATACCTAATTCCTCGATGGCACTAGCGGTAGAACCGCCTCCTATAATGCTGAAGGCGTCTAGGCCTGCAAGATTTTCTGCTACATTTTTTGTTCCTTTAGAAAACATATCAAATTCACACACTCCTAGTGGTCCGTTCCAGAGGATTGTTTTGGATCTAGACAATTGTTTTGAAAACAATGATATCGTTTTTGGGCCTATGTCCAGTATCATAAAATTATCCTCTATTTCATCTATTGCTACCGTCTTGACGATCTCTGGAGCAGACTTAAATTCGTTTCCTACAATTATGTCGATAGGAAGAGAAAGTTCAACCTTCAGGGTTGCACTTCTTGTGATAATTTCTCTTGCCAGTTGTTCTCCATCATCTTCCACGAGTGACTTGCCGATATTTAGTCCTTTGGCTTTAAGAAAGTTAGAGGCCATGCCGCCGCCTATGACGAGAAGGTCCAACTTATCTAATAAGTTGTCCAATATCTTAATTTTATCGCTAATCTTGGCACCACCCAAGATTGCTGCCAAAGGTCTGGTAGGTGTCTCAAGTACTTTCCCTAGCATAGATAGCTCAGATTGAAGCAGTATTCCTGGAGCTGATGGTAGAAGGTTCGGTACCCCTACTATGGACGCGTGTCGTCTATGGGCGGTTCCAAAAGCTTCTAGCACGAAGACATCCGCCAATTTTGCTAATTCCGTGGCGAATTCTGAATCGTTCTTTTCTTCTCCAGGATGAAAGCGCAAATTCTCTAGCATAACTAATTCCCCAGAGGTCATTGCTTCAACTATAGTTCGAACATCTGGCCCAATGCATCCAGGCAGACATTCTATAGGTTTATTAATCAAAATAGATAATCTATCAGCAATAGGCTTCATGCTGAGTTTTGGGTCGACGACTCCCCCGGGCCTTCCTAAGTGAGAGCAAAGGACGATTTTACATCCTTTTGATAGTAGGTAATCTATGGTTGGAATTGTGGCACGTAGTCTTTGGTCAATCATATCAATCGATGTACCTTGTGTTTCTAAAATGGGTACATTCAAATCCGCTCTCAACAGTACCGTTTTCCCATCTACGGCTAATTGATTAAGTCTTAGATAGTTATCTTTCAATCGTATTACCCCTGTATGCTTTCCTGAATAATGTACTTGGTCATGGTCTCTATAAAATCCAATTGGGTCCGTTGCAATCCGACAGCCGATAGGTGATCCATTGCTTGGCGCTCGTATTCCGAGGCTGCAATTTGGGCTAGTTCCAAGGAATTCTCCTTTTCAAGAATCACAAGAATTTTAGATACATCCCCTTTATCCAGGACTCGCTTAAAGAATATATTGCCAAGCTCTCGTTTTGTCGGCAAGTCTCCTTGTTCCAGGGCGTGAACGATTGGATATAGTTTCTTTT
>CAJXDJ010000093.1 GCA_913052045.1 uncultured Dehalococcoidia bacterium | reverse complement strand
AAGGTCGGGCTCAAGATAAAGAAGGCATTATGCGACGTCTAAGGGATTTGGGGTATATGTAGCGAAGTTTTAAGTGTAGAAAATTAAAGATTCCAGGGAGCGAATTCAGGATCAACCTGGCGCTCTTCATGAGTGATAGAATCAATTGTAGAAATATCTTCGACGGATAGTTTCAGGGGGAATGATTCTATGTTGTTTTTAATATGAGCTTCAGAGGAGGCTTTTGGTATAGGAATCGCACCTTTTTCTTGAATCCAAGATAAACTTACTTCAGCCTCAGTTACCCCATATTTTTTAGATATCATAGCTAATTCGGGAGAGTCGAAAATGGCCCCTCGGGCGATTGGAGAGTATGCCACTACGAGTACATCATTCGATTCGCAAAAGACACGCAGGGGTTCCTGATGTAGAAAAGGATGCATTTCAATTTGGTTTGCGAAGATTGGTGCGTCGCATTCTTTCAAAGCTACTTCTAACTGTTGTGGTTCGAAATTACTGACTCCAACGTGAGAGATTACACCATCGTCTCGAAGATCTGAGAATCCAGCGAGAGTATCCTCAGGATCATAAGTGCCAGAGGGCCAATGGATATAAAGAAGATCCAAATACTCTGTTTGTAGTCGATCTACACTAGATTCTGCCGCATTGATAACGTCATTATAGGAGAGATCATCGATGTTTAGTTTTGTTGCGATGAATAATTCTTCTCTTATTATTTCGGCCTCTGAAATACCATTGCCAACATCTGTTTCATTGCCATAAGATTGAGCAGTGTCGATATGGCGATATCCCAATTCAAGGGCAAATCTAATAGTGGTCGAGCAAGATGGACCGGACATCTTCCAAGTGCCTAAGCCCAATAGAGGCACGCCTTTTTTTATAGGAATGACGATTGTTGGATCAGATGTGTCCATATATGTGATGCTAAGACAGGGGAAAGGACTCTTAATACTTTGGTTCGGCGTTGCAAATAGAATAAACAGAATCCATAATTAGGTCCCTTTCGCGTTTCCATAAATCAAATCCTTCGGGGGACGAAGGGTAACGATCGTAGTGATGTTTGAGTCGTCCTGCTTCTTTGTTTATCCGGTAGAGTTCGAACAAGAGACCCCAATGGCGGAATGATTTTGTTAATGTTTTAAACTTGACCCAGAGCCCCATAGTTGTGTTTCCATGTTTACTCATGATATCAACGAGTTGTTGCGCGGGTATACAAGAAATGATATCTGTTAGTTCAGAAACGTCGTGTGCACCACCCCAGATATTGTACAGGTCCATTGCCGCATATCGCTTGCCAAAGGATTCCATTACCTTAGCATTATAGCCCCAAAGAGAAGATTCGCTTACATCGTTGGAATCAATGGCACTCATTGCCGTTTGAGCTGCGAAGTGTCCAGAATTGGCTGCCGCACCAATACCGCCGCCAGTAGTTGGATTCACATGACCAGCAGAATCTCCTGCAGCCAGGAAACCGGGTGCGACTGCAGAGTCGAATGGCCTTCGAGTGGGGAGTGCGGCCCCTAATTTATCAATTACAGTACAATCTTTGAAATCGGGATGGGATCGAATGTCGTCCTGAACCGCTTTAACAAGTTCCATAGGAGGTTTGTTCATTTGGAATCCTACACCTACATTGATTAAAGTTGGCGTTCGGGGGAAATACCAAAGATACCCTAACTCAGCGGTAGGTTTGAAGATGATAGCGTCGTGCCAATCTACGGGTTTGGATAATTTAATAACCTCACGATAGGCAGAACAGAATTGCTTATAGGAAACATTTGTATCGAAAGTAGTACCAGAAAAATCGGCTTTGTCTTGGAGCAGAGACATAGAGCCGCCAGTATCGATAGTTATAGGGGCTTGGTAAGAAACAGGTTTTCCTTTTTGTATGCCAGTAACCCCAGTGACTTGTCCATTTTGGATAACATCTTGGATTACAGTATCATAATGGACTTCCGCCCCCGATAATTTTACTTCATCTAGCAATACTTGCCCATATGCATATCTATCGAGTATCGTGCCTTTTGTTTCACCGAAAGGTATATTGATTGTTTGTCCAGTCGCAGGATTCTCAAAAACTGCCCGTCGTATGTCCCTATTGGTGAAGGATTCCTTTGCGAGTCTTTCTAGATCAATTACATCGGGGAAAGTACTTTTGCCCTTGACTGCATCTCCACAGGCTATATTTCCAGCTTCTTTGGCTGTTTTTCGTTCCAACACGACAACGGAGTATCCTTCGCGAGTAGAAAAGTACGTGGGGGAATTGGTTTGCACCTAGCTGTTAGCGTGGCCATTAGCTTCATATATATCTTTGCCATGCAAGTAACTAAAGTATATGCAACAAAAGCAGGTTTAGATCCATTAATTGCGGTATGGATTCCTAACATATTCTTTGGCATTTTAGCCTTTTACTTTTATTATCGCGCTCCCAAATAAGTACTAAGATTTTAATCGAATCTATAGATGAAAAACCAGTACATAGTTTTTTTGTAAATGCTGGAATTTATGTGTTGGATCAGGATATTTTGGCTTGTTTGCCAGATGAGGAGCGATTTGAAATGCCGGACTTATTCAAGCACTTGATGAAAGTAGGACATCATACGGCGGCGTTTCCCATACGCGAGTATTGGCTGGATATTGGGCAACCTGACAATTTAAAACAAGCCCATGGTGATTTTAAGGATGTGTTCGAATGAGAGCGGTAGTTATTGGATATGGTTCTATAGGAGCAAGGCATGTTGGGATTTTAAAGAAAATGGGGGTGGATGTGTCTGTCCTTACTAAACAGAAAGGACTTTCAGAAAGAACATTTTACAGTCTAAAGGATGCGCTAGGTTTTGAATCGCCAGATTATGTAATTATTGCTAATAAAACCTACGAACATTATTCCACCTTGAGTGATTTGGCGGAGATTGGATTTGAAGGTACGGTGTTGGTCGAAAAACCTTTGTTCCACCAAATTCATAACCCACCTCAAAACAAATTTAAAGATGTCTGGGTTGGGTATAACCTTAGATTTCATCCACTCATCCAGAAATTAAGAAGAATCATACAGAAAGAGCCTGCAATTACAGTTCATGTTGTTGCCGGCCAATATTTGCCGCATTGGAGGCCGGCGGTAGATTACCATTCAAGTTATTCCGCTCGCCGTCAAGAAGGAGGAGGGGTTTTGAGAGACTTGAGTCATGAGTTGGATTATGTGACTTGGTTGTTTGGTCCTTGGAAGCGGATAACTGCTTTGGGCGGGCATTTCAGCCCTCTTGAAATAGACAGCGATGATGTGTTTTCCATAATGATGAGCGGAGATAATTGCCCGATTGTAAATATCCAGATTAATTATCTTGAGCGGTTTCCTCGTAGGGAGCTTTTGATTAATACGGCCAACAATAGCATTAAAGTGGATTTGATTGAGGGTAGGTTTCAGGTAAACCATGAGGCAGTCCAGGAAAAAGTTGAGTTGAACGATACCTATCGCGTTCAACATGATGCTGTTTTAAATAATACGACAGATTCTCTTTGCTCTTTAGAGGAAGGGATGAATCGGATGCGTTTAATCAACTTTGCTGAGCAAGCTGTTGAGGATAAAGTATGGGTCACCCCATGAAGAGATTGTGCACTATATGCGCACGCGGTGGGTCCAAAGGAATTCCTGGGAAAAATATTCGTCCAATGGGAGGGGAACCACTCATTGTTCATAGTCTTTTGCAGGCTCAATCAAGTGGCTTGTTTGATTCCGTTGCGGTGAGTAGTGACTCAAAAGAAATCCTTAATATTTCTGAAAAAGCTGGTGCAGATTATTGTGTTTTTCGTCCCAAGGAATTGGCTTCAGACTCAGCTCCCAAACTGCCTGCCATTCAGCATTGTGTCAATGAGGTTGAAACAATATCGGGTAAAACTTTCGATGTGATTGTTGATTTGGATGTGACCTCTCCTCTTCGTTTGATAAAAGATATAGAAGGTGCCGTTAGGCTATTGGAGGATAAAAATGTTTCAAATGTGATCACGGGCTGCCCTGCCAGACGATCCCCATATTTTAATTTGGTGGAACGGGATGAGGATGGTTATGTTCGCTTATCAAAACCTCCAGAGCAAATTATTACCAGGCGGCAGGATGCCCCAGAATGTTTCGACATGAATGCTTCGATCTATGTTTGGAATAGGGCAGGATTGATAGGCAGTAAATCTATTTTCAATGCGGATACGCTACTATTTGTTATGCCCGAAGAACGATCGATTGATGTGGACCATGAGTGGGAATTTGAATATGTGGAGTTTTTATTTAATAAAAGGACCGGCCTATGAACGCGAACAGTCAATATAACTTTTCCAGTCTGGAAGGAAAAACAGCTGTCATAACCGGCGGAGCAGGTATCCTAGGCAAACATTTTTCTGAAGGGTTGGCCGGTTGCGGATCTCATGTTGTTGTTGTCGATCTTAATGAAAAAGAAGGTGAAATGATTGCTAGGGACCTTACTCGACGCTACGGTCAACAGTGCATTAGTATAGTGTGTGATGTCAGTGAACCGACTTCTGTTAGCTCTATGGTAGATGAGGTGATGAAGCAATTTGGTGATATTCATATTTTGCACAATAACGCAGCCAGTAAGTCATCAAACTTGGAAGCTTTTTTTGCCCCGTTCGAGGAATATACGCTTGACCAATGGAGGGAAGTCACAAAGGTCAATCTTGATGGGATGTTTTTGGTAGCCCAAGCTGTAGGGAGAAAAATGGTTGAACAAAATAAGGGGGGTAGTATCATCCAAACTGCTTCGATTTATGGTCTGCTGGGGCCTGATTCTAGGATATATGAAGGGTCTTCATACATGGGAATATCCATCAATACACCAGCGGTTTATTCTGCCACCAAAGCCGCAGTGATTGGACTAACAAAATATCTTGCGACGTATTGGGCGGACAAAAATATTCGTGTCAATTGTATTACCCCAGGTGGGGCGGAAAGTGGGCAAAATGATACTTTTAAAAAAAAATATTCCAACCGTGTAC
>CAJXDJ010000092.1 GCA_913052045.1 uncultured Dehalococcoidia bacterium | reverse complement strand
CCTATAAGAACGCCTCGTCTCAGAACTAGGACTAAGTCTACCCCCGATCCCTATGTCATATCCCCCATCTACGATAGCATCAATTACTCTGGGTAAAGCATCTAATCCAGTGGAAAGATCTACATCCATATAACCAACCAAATCTGCCTTGCTATTTAGCCAAGAAGTTCTCAAAGCTAGACCTCTGCCTCGAACTGGAATATGAAGATAAGAAACGTTACGGTATTGCTCACTCAATTGCTTTGCAACTTTTCGAGTTAAGTCCGTAGACCCGTTATCAGCAATTACAATTTGCGTTGTATATTGTCTCAGGTTGTTCTTGCAAAAATCCGTCAATTTCTCAATACACACAGGAAGTGCAGTCTGTTCATTTAGTACTGGTATAACTATGTCTATCGTAGTTAACATTTAGCTTTAAATTATCACAGGAGAACCAAGTACTGCAAAAAACAATATCCCCCGTTATCACGTGTCAGTCTTTAAGGTGTGGGACATAGAAACAAAATCCGACTCTACGATTCCATATTAAGGTACTTATCAATTGATTCTACATTGAACTTTTCCGAACCGATAAGCAGGCTTTCAGCCGCAACATGAGCCGTGTCCAAAGAGGTATAACACGGTATCCTTTGCTCCGCGGCGGCACGTCTGATGTAGAAACCGTCTCTGCGAGTCTTCGCCGAATCGGAAACAGTATTTATTACTGCACTGACAATACCTTCTCGTATTACATCAACAACATTGGGATATCCTTGATCTAATTTCTTGGTGATCAAGGTAACTTTTTCTCCCATATCATTAATCATCGAGGCCGTTCCTTCAGTAGCATATATAGAACAGCCCGCCTCCAACAATTTCGCTACCAACTTTCCCGCATCATACTTATCTCGGTCAGCAACGCTCACGAGAACAGCTGCGTTGGGCACTAAGGTCATATTAGATGCCATTAAGGCTTTAAGTAAAGCTGAATTAAAGTCATAATCAATTCCCATCACTTCCCCGGTAGATTTCATTTCTGGTCCTAAATACCAATCTACTCCTATCAATTTCGACATAGAAAAAACTGGCGCTTTAACTGCAACCAACTTCCTTTTTGGCCAAAGCCCCTCACCATAACCTAACTCTGTTAGTTTCTTGCCTAAAACCACCCGCGTAGCTAAGTTAACCATTGGGATGCCAGTTACCTTTGATAAAAATGGAACAGTGCGACTAGATCGTAAATTAACCTCCAGTACATATACCGTGGTATCCGATGTTTCCTCCCTAGGTTGGTTAGGGCTCCGATAAGGAGGTCCTCCCACGATGACAAATTGCACATTCATGAGCCCCTTTACCCCCAAGTCCAAGCCTATCCGCGTAGTGTAATCAACTATGGTAGTGACTTCTCTTTCAGTAAGATTAATGCCTGGGTATATAGATATTGAGTCTCCACTATGGACCCCAGCACGCTCGATATGTTCCATAATCCCTGGAATAAGGACACTATCACCGTCACAAATAGCATCAACCTCACATTCTTTCCCCTCCATATAATGATCAACGAGAATCGATCTTTCGGATGTGAACGTGGCATTTCCACTTAAATATTTTTCCAATTCGTCTGAGCTATAAATGACTTCCATTGCCCTTCCACCTAGGACATAACTTGGACGAACGACAACAGGATATGTGATATTTTCAGCCACCATCAGAGCTTCTTTCTGTGACCTGACTGATGCACCTGGAGGTTGAGGTATGTCAAGCAGCGATAGAAACTCATCGAAACGCCCTCGATCGGACGCAATATCTATGGCTTCAGCGCTAGATCCCAATATGGGATGACCAGCCCGGTGGATTTCCTGTGAAAGATTTAGAGCTGTCTGTCCACCAAATTGAACAATAGTAGGAGGACTGACATTGTTGATCTCCTCGTTTTCTATAACGTCTAAAAGAGCTTCTTGATCTAAAGGTTCAAAGTATAATCGATCACTCGTATCAAAATCTGTTGACACCGTTTCCGGATTAGAATTAACCATAATACTCTGGATATTCTCGTCTCTTAATGCCCAAGCAGCATGAACGCTACAATAGTCAAACTCTATACCCTGTCCTATGCGAATAGGTCCACTACCAATTACAACAGTCTTATTTCCCTTCAATGGCAAAGCCTCATTCTCGGAATCATATGTACTATAAAAATAAGGCGTTGCAGCTTCAAATTCTGCAGCACACGTATCTACCATTTTGTAAACTGGAGTAATTCCCCAATTTTTCCTCAACTCTCTAACCTTAGCGGGCAGAACATCAGATAAAGTCCCTATCTGTTCATCTGTAAATCCTTTGCGCTTACATTCCCTCAACAACTGGGGTGTCAGATTTCGATTGAGTAAAGACCTCTCCATATCAACAATTCGCCTCAGCGCCGACAAAAACCATACATCTATCCCGCTGATTCGACTCAATTCTTCAGGAGAAACATCCCTTCTGAGAGCTGCCATAAGCGCCCATAATCTGAAATCTGTAGCACCTTTGATAAATTCCCATGCGACAAATTTACCATCGTTTATCCAGTCCCCATTTTCCCACAAAAGGTTTCGGCCCTCAATTTCGAGGGACCGCACCGCTTTTTGCAGAGCTGCCTCAAAGGATCGTTCTATAGCCATTACTTCACCGGTGGCCTTCATTTGCGTGGATAGGTTCCGATCACCATCAGGAAATTTATCAAACGGCCAACGGGGAATTTTAACGACACAATAATCTAGAGTAGGTTCGAATGCGGCCGATGTTCTCTTAGTAACAGCATTAGGAATCTCATCCAATCGTTTTCCTACTGCCAGCTTAGCTGCGACCCTAGCAATTGGATAACCAGTTGCCTTACTAGCTAGCGCTGAACTTCTACTAACCCTAGGGTTCACCTCGATAACATAGTAAGGATGCTCGGGGATCCAATCATTATGAAAACTGCTAGCCACAATCGGGTGTGGACGTAACGCAAATTGAACATTACAACCTCCCTCTATACCTAAAGCTCTTATAATTCGCATGCTAGCTGATCTAAGCATTTGATATTCTTTATCTGTCAGAGTTTGACTAGGTGCAACTACGATACTGTCCCCGGTGTGGATACCCATAGGGTCCAGATTTTCCATATTACACACTGTTATACAATTATCAGCCGCGTCCCTCATAACTTCGTATTCTATCTCTCGCCAGCCCTCTAACGATCGTTCAACTAATATTTGGTGTATAGGGCTTGCTGCTAAACCTTCTTTTGCTATACGCTCGAACTCTTCTTCGGTCCTAGCTAGACCTCCGCCAGTTCCGCCAAGGGTGTATGCTGGTCTTATAACTAATGGAAGACCAAGCTCTTTCAGTGCATACAAAGCATCATCCCAAGAAACAGCAGTCAAACTTGATGACAACGGCTCTCCTATCTCACCTAACAAACGGTTGAATGCAGCTCGGTCCTCTGCCGTTTTAATCGCTTCAATTGGAGTACCTAATAAGTCAACATTATATTTCCCAAGAATCCCCTTATCAAAAAGTTCTACAGCTAAATTTAAACCCGTTTGACCACCAAGAGTCGGGAGAATAGCATCCGGCATCTCTTTAATTATTATTCGTTCGATGACCTCAATCGTCAAAGGTTCTATATATACGGAATCAGCCACATCCAGGTCAGTCATTATGGTAGCCGGGTTAGAATTTACTAGTACTGTCTCTAAACCTTCCTCTCTCAACGCCTTGCAAGCCTGTGTTCCAGCGTAATCAAATTCAGCCGCTTGTCCAATGACTATAGGTCCCGACCCAATAACAAGTATTTTCTGCTTATCAGACATACCGTTCCCCTTACGTTAAATAGCAAACGAATCCAAGGTTACAAGCTCTAAGTATAAGTTACCCGGACCGGGAATAGTCTGATAAAGGCATAACCCTAACAGGTCTACCCTAGGTTACAGGAAGCGCTTCTGGCATGGAACTGAATCCCTTAGATCTAAAACCGTTCAGCATTTGAAAGACAAAACTCGAAAACAGTTCAATCTGATTTTCCGATGGTCCTGCCTGCTTCTTCCGGCCTTCTATCACGGGTGGAATCTTAACCAATGTGGTCATATCATCACCTTTTTCCAAAACCAATATAGCAACTAACAGCATTGCGGTCCCAGTCTCTTCCAACATTCGAGCCTTTACGGTGAATTGCCACAGTGTTTTAAGATCACTCTTGCATGAATCAATATCATAGCAATATTCTTTGTGCTTAAATTTTGGGATCTCTTCATCCAAAAACCCCAAAATACTGTTAATTCCGACCGGCAATTCAATCTCTACACCTTGTTCAAGAAGAAATTGGCCAAACATTAATCTTCTCCATTAGTTGGGATTCATAACCACAGGTTGAACTTCCAATGGAAGCTGGTTTATTGTGGCTTTTTTCCGACCATTCCTTCAAGCTACTTACATTCCTTCTTTTCCGATTTTTTGCGCTTCCATTAACCCGAGGAAGCGGTCAAACATATATTCGTTATCACGTGGACCAGGTGAAGCCTCTGAATGATATTGTATCGATATTAAAGGTATCTGACTGTGTACTAATCCTTCTACAGTATCATCATTAAGATTAACGTGACTCACCTTGCATCCATGACCTAAAGTTGATGCGTCTATCGCATAGCCATGATTTTGGGAAGTGATATAAATACGTCCCGTCTCAAGATCTTTCACGGGATGGTTTCCACCCCTGTGTCCAAATTTTAATTTAATATCCGGCAATTCCACTCTCCGTACAAACAAAGTGCAGAGGGTAGGCGGAGCTATCAGTCCACGGTAACCTGCGCCCAGAGCCACCGTCTCGTCATTGAAACATTCGCCTGTTTCACCAATACTTCTGTGAATTTCTTTGTTATTCTTATAAACAACTATAGTGGTCCAATAATCAATTTTTAAAAAATCAGCTATTTCTTTATCTTTATTTTGCTCAAAACTTAAAAATAAAACATCTTTAAATTCATTTTCTGCCTGATCTAAAATTT
>CAJXDJ010000091.1 GCA_913052045.1 uncultured Dehalococcoidia bacterium | reverse complement strand
ATACAAGGCTCGTTTCCTAGCGCAATAGTAGTGTGGCCCTTACCAGTAGTGTCCTCTACCAATCGAGCATCCCCAGGGCCGAAGATTTTCTTAGACCCATGTTCAAACCCGATCTCTAGTTGTCCGGAGAGGATAACAACAAACTGCCTTTGAGGTGCAGGATGCCAGTCTTGCAGAACACCCGCTTCCCTCAACCCAAATCGTGCTCGAGTAACGTCAATACCCTCAGTCCAACTAGGTGTTTTGCCCAGGTCGATTGTCTCCCATCGAGCGACTCCTTGTTCATCCGTGTACATTCGATATGTACCCATCTTCCCTCCTAGTGTTCAAGATCAAGGCCCCAATCGTGACCCATATGACACCAACTAACCCCAGGTAACCTGAGACACAGGGACATGCGCCATAACTAGACGCTTGGCAAATACGACATTTACAGCGAAAAGGAAAGAGCTTACAAAGAACGCTAGCACCCAATCCAACTGGAACCTCACAAGTCGTAGTTTGACAAAGCTCGACGGCCAATAATTCTGGGATACCAACCAGCCTAAACGACACCAGTACAGACGAGTGCGTGGAAACTCGTCCCTTCTATGATATCAGAGGTTATCCTCACATCAACTCCTGGCCCCCAAAGGTCTTGTCGGAAAAGATCACGGAGCCACAAACACGTGCGGTGCTGGCCTCATATGGAGTGCTGGTCGATAGGCGAAGAGCAAACGGGAAACGGCCTGATCACTCTCACGAGAATGGTGTGGGGACATTTAACATCAAAACCCAGTGGCAGGGTGGAGCACGTAGTGACATATAAGGTATAATTGCGATCACGTTGTAGATACGTGGTATACGTGGTGACAGCCTCGCCCATTGTTTGCAAACCGGGGGAACGGGGTTCGAGTCCCCACAACTCCACCAACTTTTAACACCCTAAGGAGCGCCATTCATGTCTTATCAGAAAATGTTCGTGGCCGCATCCTTTGGAAACATGGACGCTGAAATAGAATCTTGTAAATCTACTGTAGGAATTTTCCATACGCCACATATTGGTTTAATTGAATGTGAGGGGACAGATGTCCTAGATTTACTTCAAAGAATGTCAACGAACAACGTAATCGACATCCAGGAATACGAGCAGATTCCAACTATATTAACAAACGAAAATGGGCGCATAATTGACATCCTTTATGTCTTCTCAGTTAATTCTTCCATATATATTATGTGTAGCCCTAACAACGAGAATAAAGTTATAGATTGGTTGGAAGGATATACGTTTATGGAGGAAGCAAGTTTTCACAACATATCGACCAATTTTACTTCCTTCCAGCTTCAGGGGCCCAAAGCGTTTGATTTGATCAAGACCGTCTTTAACCTAGAAGACAATATTGAGCATGAAGACGTTATGGAATGTAGATCAGATGGGTTGGACGTGGTGGCAGTACATCTAAAAATCAATCTTCGACCGTTTTTCTTAATCCTTACACCTCCTAAACTTAGCGCCAAAACATGGAACCAATTCACTGATTTGGGTGCTACACCAGTTGGAATGAAAGCATGGGAAGTTGCCAGGGTAGATGCTGGGATACCCATCATAGCTAAAGAAATCACTGAAAAAACCAATCCCTTGGAAATCGGTGCAATCGGGGCCATAGATTTCGCTAAGGGCTGTTATATAGGGCAAGAGGTCATAGCTCGTCTGGATACATATAATAAAGTTCAAAAAAGGTTAGTTATGCTAGACATTGCCGACGATACAGGGTTAAACGAAAATACCAACTTGGTGATAGATAATAAGAAAATAGGAACGATTACATCAATAACTCCAAGAAAGGCAAATGGACATGTCACAGCTATGGGCTATGTCAAACCTGAGTACGCTAACGCAGGACAGCATATATGTTTTCAGGGAAGCGCTGCAACGGGAATCATCAAGAATGTACCTATGCTTTTTGCATCAACCTGATGGGTTAAATGGCCAAACCGCCATCTACTCCTATGATTTGCCCTGTGATGTAACTTGCGTCATCTGTAGATAAAAACACAACTAATCCAGCTACGTCATCCGGCGATCCAAATCGATTCATTGGGATTCTTGATTTTACCAGGTCTTTTAAGTCATCTGCCAGATCTTCAACCATGTTTGTCATAATATATCCCGGAGCAACAGCATTAACTGTCACGTTTCTTGTCGCGACTTCTCGTGCAATTGTTTTTGTTAACCCAATTAAACCTGATTTCGAAGCCGCGTAATTGGCCTGGCCAGGGTTTCCAGACAATCCAATCACCGAAGACATGTTAATAATCCTTCCTCGCCGTTGTCGAACCATATGAGCGAGGGCGGTTTTCGAACAAATGTAGGCTCCTTTAAGGTTAGTATCTATGACTGAATCCCATTCCGCCGTCGTCATCCTCATTAGAAGTTTATCTTTCCTGATACCAGCATTGTTAACAAGGACATCGATACGTCCCCACAACTTGATAATTTGTTGAAACATGGCTAGCACTTGGTCTTCGTCTCTAATATCGGCGCCCAAAGAAATCGCTTCTCCACCATTAGCGTTGATAATATTAACCACCTCTGTTGCTTCGCTTTTCCCAGAATTATAGTTGACTACAACTCTCGCCCCTGCAAGACCGAGTCTTATAGCAACGGCTTTACCTATGCCACGGGAGGCACCGGTTATCAAAGCCACATGTTCCGAAGAAAGTTTCATATTTATGGCGCCACCCCATTTTCTAATATCTTTAATTCATCCTTAATTCCTTCTACTAAGTCAAGGAGAACACAGCGTTTGGCCGTTTGGATAGCCCCGGCGATTTCCTCCGATTTAGACGCACCATGCCCAATAATCACATTCCCATTTACACCAAATAAAGGACCACTCATTTTTTTGGAAAGGTTAGTCAATTCCCACATTTGATATTTCAAAACAGATAGGTCCCCATCTTCAAGCTTCCCATGAAGATTGGCTTCCAAAAAATTAGACGCTGCGTCTCCCATACTTTCGGCGAACTTCAAGATTATATTGCCCACGAAACCATCGCAAACAATAACATTGGCCTTATTTGATAATAGGTCGAACCCTTCTACATTGCCAATAAAATTCAAGTGACTTTGGGCAAATAGAGGATAAGCATCCTTAACCTGGCGATTTCCTTTACCCTCCTCTGATCCGACACTCAGCAGAGCTACAGTCGGGGAACTTACTCCAAAAAATTTACGAGCGAATACGCAACCCATGGTAGCAAAGTTAAGTAACTGATTCGGTCTGGAATCTATATTACTTCCTACGTCCAATATGGCAGTATGGGGCGCTAAGGCTAAGAATGGACCACCTAGACAAGGGCGATCTAAAGACCCAACCAAGCCTAGGCCTAAAGTGGCGCTTGCCATAGCTGCGCCAGTTGATCCCATGGTTACCATGGCCCCCGCTTTATTTTCCTTAAGAAGCTTCACGCAGGTAGAAACGGAGACCCTAGGTTCCGTTCTTAATGCCTGGATAGGGTTTTCACCCTCCTCAATCTTCCCAAAAGATGGGACTACGTTGACATTAACCCCGTCAGTATTCTGACGATCTAAAACATTGACAACCAGGTCTTCGTCACCTACCAAAAGAATGTCAACGTTGCTCGCCCGCGCACCCTCTAGACTACCTATAACCGTCTCCTCAGGGCCAAAATCTCCTCCCATAACATCTACTGCAATTACTATATTTCTATGATTATGTTCAATCAATTTGGGTATTCCTCTTTCTAATTGTAACCGAAGCTTTCCCTGTAATTATCGCTTCGCCGGTGTCACTGTCAATCAGGGATACTGAACAACTTACTAAATCTTTACATGAGTCAGACTTGATACCCACAATCTTACCTTCAGTGTGCACCCTGTTTCCGGGATAAACTGGTCTCTTGAATCTAACCTTTAGTTTCCCTGTCTCAAACCAATTAACGCCAAAAGTATCTACAAGCATTTCTGATACAAAAGCTAGAGTCAACATCCCGTGGGCAACTACACCCCCGAAATGACTGTTAGCCGCAAATTCATCGTCAAGATGAATAGGATTGCGATCGCCGGAAACATCAGCATATCGAGAAATTTCCTTCTTATCGATAATTTTTTGAATATTGTTTAAATGTTTCATTTCTTTTGCGGTTCGGTAGCTCCTAACTTAAAGGTACCATAACTGTTGTTCTTCCCATCAGGACCAGGTTATAGGTTTGATCGGACAAACTGTAGTCTATGACGACAAACTGCCACTGTCCTTTTATCGATGGTATTGAGGCATTCGCCCATCCAAGAACATACTGGCCTGGTTCGATCAATCTATACGCATTAATTTCTTGACCAGAATGTATTGTCCCCCAAGGTAATTCGAGTTTATCAATCAGTATCGTCAAAACTTCTGCGGTCAGCATTACTGGAGGTATCAGTTTGGTTCCCATCCTGGAGGCTAGGGCAGTCGATGTGGCAGAAAAATAGTCTTTAAGTCGATTTACGTCTATCGACCATATACCTAAATCTATCGATCTACCACAATTAGGCAACATACTAACTCCCGACAGTGTTTTTTTGATTATAGGAAGTCAATATCCTACAAATCAATAAAATATAGACCATCTCCTGATAAGAGTAATTACTCAATGTCTAGTATAATTGCAAAGATTCGCTTAAACATAGGTTGGACATGTAAGTCATTCATGATAGAAATCAAAAGTTGGATAAACGACTCTTTGAACCAAGAAGCTAGGAGTCGAGTGGCGCTTACCAGCCAACTAACTCCGGCAGAGCTCTTATGGAGGCCCCGCCCGGAAACTGCTCCGATTGGCTGGTCATTTTGGCGCATGACACGCATCGAAGATTTTTGGGTTCATCAGTTTATTAGAAATCGCACTGAGCTATGGCGACGAAACTACTGGTACAAGCAATTCGGATTCGAAACACGAAGTACTGGTTTGGGCCATTCTTCCAGCCAAATAGATCAATTCCCAGGCGTGACAATTGACGACCTAATGGGTTAT
>CAJXDJ010000090.1 GCA_913052045.1 uncultured Dehalococcoidia bacterium | reverse complement strand
TCTACAAGCCCTAAACTGCTCATCTCCCTAAATCCAGCATTTATCTTGGTCAACAAAGCTCCTGAGGCGACAGGAACAACCACGTGATCAGGGAAAGACCACCCCAACTGCTCCGCAACTTCGAAACCCAAGGTCTTACTTCCTTCAGCATAGTATGGACGCATATTAATGTTAACGAACGCCCAGGGGTATATTTCCGCAATTTCACTGCAAAGCCGATTCACTTGATCATAACCACCATCTATAGCGAATATATCGCCACCATAGATGGCAGCACCTACAATTTTCCCTGCTTCTAAATCAGCTGGGATAAACACAACAGATTTCATTCCTGCACGAGCGGCATGAGCACCTACTGCACATGCTAGATTGCCCGTCGAAGCACAGCTCAAAGTTTCAAATCCGAATTCCAATGCCTTAGTTGCAGCAACAGACACAACTCTATCCTTAAACGAATACGAGGGATTGACACTATCATTTTTTATGTAGAGGTTATCTAAACCCAACATTCTGCCCAAATTATTAGCCTTAATGAGAGGTGTAAATCCTGCCCCGATGTCAACTGCGTTTTCAGGACCTACCGGTAGCATGTCATGATATCTCCATATAGTGTGAGGACCTTCGGAAATTCGCTTCCGGTTAACAGTTTTAGCCATCAACTTATAATCATAATCTACAGCTAAAGGCCCGAAACAAAAATCGCATGCATTAACAGGTTCTAACGCATACTTTCTATGACATTCCCTACACTTCAATCCTAGAGCAAACCCCATAAACTTCAGCTCCTACTAGAGCGGATAACTGCTCCATAACCCAATAATTCCTGCCGCTAAATACGGGCGGGAGCCTAACAGAACTACGAATCTATGTCAACAAATCACCTCGCAGGATGACATCACCAAATACCGACTGATTTCCAAGCATACCCTTAAGAGAACTGTAATCCATACAGCAATCACCATTTTATCCGTCAAACTCTACTTCGCACTTTAAATCTATCTTTTTATATATATTGCAATAAACTTGATAAATAGATTATAATTATTTGTATAAACTCAATGCATATATATTGAGCGTATATCACTAATTATGTCATCTCGCTTCAGGATCTCTTTTATGCTTTGCATCAAATGTACAATCGAATTCAAACATTCAATAAAACGGAGTGCCAACATTGTTTAGAGAGGATCACATAAGCGAACCTTTATTTGTTATAAGTGTAGCAGCCCGTATGGTTGGGCTTCACGCACAAACCCTTCGGTATTATGAACGGGCAGGCCTATTAGAACCTTCTCGTTCTATGGGCAGACACCGGCTCTATTCCCGTAGAGATATCGAGAGAGTACGTAGGATACGGGAGCTCACGGAAGAGATGGGGTTGAATTTAACCGGAGTAGAAATGGCGCTAAAACTAATCAATCAAGTTAACCGTATGCAAAAAGATATCGAAGAACTTAAAACCGAAAACGATCGGCTCAAAATCCTATTAGGAATACAGTGATCCCCCTAGGAGGTATATATGGTTTTAAGACCCGAAAAATTTACTGAACAAGCACATCAAGCACTAGCTAGATCTCAGGAAATCATGGCGGAATTTCGCCATACCCAATGGGATGTCGAGCACGTAGTCCTCGCTCTTATAACTCAGGAAAACGGGTTAACCGGGAAAATCTTGGATGAATTGGGTATTTCTTTGGATCTATTGAAGATGCAAATCGTAGATAATCTAGAAAAAGCACCGAAGTCTACAGGTGGAGGACAAGCTCATCTGTTAATGACACCTCGAGTTAACGAACTCCTAACTAATTCAGCAAACGAAGCTGAACGATTGAAAGACGACTTCATTGGAGTGGAACATATACTCGTCGCAGCTACTAGGGATAGGCAGGGACCAGTCTCACAGATTTTTCAAGGGCTCGATCTTACACAGGAAAGAGTCTACCAAGCACTGGCAAACATTCGAGGAACTCATCGCGTAACTGACCCAAGAGCGGAGAGTAAGTATAGATCTCTCGAAAAATACACCGTCGACTTCACAGTTCTCGCCTCGAAAGGAAAACTTGACCCGGTTGTTGGTCGGGAAAAGGAGATCCGCAGGGTAATGCAAATACTCACTCGCAGGAAAAAGAACAATCCAGTAATCATAGGAGAAGCAGGAGTGGGCAAAACGGCTATCGCCGAAGGGCTAGCTCAGCGGATTGCTTCTGAAGACGTCCCCGACGTTTTGAAAAAAAGAAAAGTGTTAGCTCTAGATATGGGATCTTTAATAGCGGGAAGTAAGTTTAGAGGGGAATTCGAAGAACGTCTCAAGGCTGTAATGGAGGAGGTCAAAGCCTCTAAGGGCGAAATAATTCTATTCATTGATGAAATGCACACCATGGTAGGGGCTGGAGGTGCGGAAGGTGCTATAGATGCTAGCAATCTATTGAAACCCGCTCTGGCACGCGGCGAACTGCAAGCGATCGGAGCTACCACCCTGGACGAATATAGAAAATACATACAAAAAGATACAGCGTTGGAACGGAGATTTCAGCCAGTTTATCTATCAGAACCTAGTGTAGATGAAACTATACAAATTCTTCGATCCCTCAGGCCCCGGTACGAGACACACCATAAGGTCGAAATATCAGACACCGCTTTGGAAGCAGCAGCCAAGCTCAGCCACCGCTATTTAACTGAACGGAAGCTTCCAGACAAAGCAATTGACTTGATGGACGAGGCTGGTAGCAAAATTAGACTTGACGCCCAGAGTCTTCCGGAATCCCTCAAGGACTCGGAGAGAAGAATACAAGAACTAAGAGACGAAGAAGAGTCATGTGCCCAAAGGGAGGACTTCGAAGGAGCTGCAAAACTCAGAAGCGAACGAGCTCAGCTAGAGGAAAGCTCAAACCAGGAAAAGGACAGCTGGCTAGCAAATCATAAGATGGACATGATAGTGGATGAAAATGACATAGCCGATCTCATTCATAGCTGGACAGGAATACCAGTGGCACAGTTACTCGAAGAAGAAGCTGAACGCCTGCTAGGAATGGAGGATAAACTTCACGATAGAATCATCGGCCAAAACGACGCCGTTTCAGCCGTATCCGAAGCAATCCGTCGATCTAGGGCAGGATTAAAAGATCCGAATAGACCAATCGGCAGTTTCATGTTCCTCGGACCAACTGGTGTTGGAAAAACCCAGCTGGCTAAAAGTCTAGCTGATTTTTTGTTCAATGACGAAGATGCAATAGTCCGTTTGGACATGTCTGAATACATGGATAAACATACCGTTTCCCGCCTAACTGGGGCACCCCCTGGTTACGTAGGGTACGAAGAAGGGGGCCAATTAACCGAAGCAATCCGTGTGAGACCATTTCAAGTTATTCTTTTCGACGAAATAGAAAAGGCTCATCCCGATGTGTTCAATGCCTTGTTACAAATACTCGAAGATGGCCGTTTAACTGACGGCCAGGGTAGAACCGTGGATTTTCGAAATTCTATAATTATTATGACAAGCAACCTTGGGACAAACCACCAACTAACTCAAGAACCCGTGGGATTTCGAACTGACCGCGACAGGCCCACACTTGACGAAGAGAGGCTAAAGCAATCAGTTCATGCGTCTCTAAAGCAGACTTTCAGGCCAGAATTCTTGAACCGAGTGGATGAAATAATCGTCTTTAACACGCTAACTAAAGACCAGATAATGGATATTGTCAAATTGATGACAAAAGAAATTCAGGACAGGCTGGACCCACACGAAGTAAGTTTCGAACTTACGAATGACGCCTTGAATTGGCTCGTGAAAGAAGGATATGATCCCATATTTGGAGCTAGACCCCTAAGGCGATCTCTTCAGAGACACGTAGAGAATCCCCTGGCTAAGAAAATCCTTTCTGGTGAATTAGTATGCGGAAACCATGTTATTGTCAGTCTAAAAAAGGACTCCTTCTCCTTCAAAACTGTAAAATCAAAACCGCAGGAACCTGAAGAACATGAAAATTAGACAGTTGCTCTTAGACCAAGACCTGAAAAGACATCGTGGGACAATACAAGACATCGTGCTTTCTTCTATGTAGTAAAACCAACGACTGTAACTATTTATAGATATACCGATATGTTATGCTAAGGTCCATAGTTAAGTTTTCATTACAGCATTCTGACGGATTGACTTAGCAAACTTAGTAGCACTATTTTCCCTAAACCACTTCCTAGCTAGGTCACCTAAAGAAATGTATTGAGGGAGTGAGCTCCACAGAATTGCTTGGGCGACTAGCTAATTTAGTTCTATTCGGACTAATCGGATGGTTGATTGCAGATGCCTCTGTTGCGTCTCAAGACTACTTGCCCTGGAGTCCTGTATTCTCTGTTGTAGGGTGTATATTTGGGGCAAGTTTTGGCCCATATATCACTCTCCTTCCCTTCAAAATACTATTGGACAAGTTTAATCGCATACCCTTCTCAATAATCGTTGCTGGGACTATAGGTCTGATAGTAGGAGTTGGGCTCGCAGCCCTAATATCTATACCATTCATCCAACTAGAAGGCTGGAAATCTTGGGCCATTCCTCTAACAATTCTCCTTTCTCTAGGAGCCTTGGGATCTGCTCTGGGTGTCCAACGAGAGCGCGACATTCGAGGCATTTTGCCGGGCAACAGCATCAATAGATCACGCTCGGTAAAGCCAGTCAAGTATCAATCTAACATTTTAGTCGATACTAGTGCCATTATTGATGGGAGAATCGCAGATGTCGGCCAAACTGGGTTTGTTCAAGGATCTCTTCTCATTCCCAGCTTTGTCCTAGATGAATTACGTCATATTGCCGACTCCAGTGACCCACTTAGGCGTACTAGAGGCAGGCGGGGATTGGAAATGCTGGCAAAACTCCAACGAGAGGGAGATTTGCCAATTACTATCATCGATGGCGAATTGCTGGGCAATATCGAGGTAGATTCTGAGCTCGTCAGTATGGCTAAAAAGATGGACGCCTGTATTCTTACAACTGACTTCAATCTGAACCGAGTAGCAGAACTTCAAGGTGTCCCAGTATTAAATGTCAACGAACTAGCCAATGCCTTAAAACCCGTCGTGCTACCTGGAGAAGAACTAAGTGTACACATAGTTCAGGAAGGTAAAGAGCCAGGTCAAGGGGTAG
>CAJXDJ010000089.1 GCA_913052045.1 uncultured Dehalococcoidia bacterium | reverse complement strand
GCTGCCTACGGTCATTTCGGCAGACTAGACCTAGATCTACCATGGGAACGAATAGATAAGGCCTCCATACTTAGATCAGAATCCGGATTGAATATGACCGATAAGGCTTCTAAGAGAGACTAAGGAACTGATCTAAATTAATGGGAACTATAGCGTTCGAGACCGTACCTCCTCTAATCAAAGATGGACCTCAAGCTGAGCACGAAACCATCACAAGAATTAAGGATCTGCTAGTAAGAACCAATCTATATGGAAGGGTGAACTCTATTCTTATTCCGCATATGATTGCGGAGGATGGAGATAGGCCCCTACCTTTTGAGCCTCGATCCGACACATTAAATATTTCAAGATCCTGGTCTAGGACACTACAATCCTCAAGCATTGTCACTCAGGTCACACCCTTTAGCACTGTTTCAGATCTAAAAGAGCGGCTTGAATTACTACGATCGACGGGGGTCAACCGATGTGTATATGTAGGAGTGCCCCGTGCCTGGAAGCAGGAAGATGTGATAGGACCCTACCCTGATCAAGCTCTAACCATTTTTAATCAGATTATTCCTCATGGAGGGTGTGTTCTCATCCCAACAAGACCAGATGAGAATGGCCGTTTTCTTTCGAAAACAGCCAAGGGAGCCGACTTTGCTCTAACACAGTTGCTTTATAGTGACTACATTACTACATTTTTAAAGTCCCTTAAGCCTGAGACACCTAAACCAGAAATATTGCTATCATTCGGCTACGTACCAAAGATTGAAAGCCGAATCGGCTTAATTAAATGGCTTATAAAAGACGACTCAAAGTTAGTCAAAGATGAAATGGATTTAGTAGAAAGATTGGCAAATCTCACCTTTAAGCAAAAACTTACAACTCTTGTGGATTTATATAAACGGATTATTGACGGAATTATTGACCTAGACTTCCCCATCGGAATTCATTTTGAGTGCCCATATGGCCCATCGAAACCAGCCCTTGAAACTTTCGATGCAATGCTAGAATATTGGTCGCCACCGTAGACATTTACGCATTCTCTGGCTCCAATAATTTGGGACATTGACCAAACCATAAACCTTTACGAGAGGAATCTAGCTCAAAATCATTGAACATTATTGGTTATTTTGCCGGATCGAGTGCTACCCTTAAATTGTCGACACTATAGCTTATCTTTATACATTCAAGGGAGTTTAGATGATCAATTCCTATTTTCAACCAGACGTCATAATCATCAATGCAAACGTCATCACAATGGATAATAGCCTGCCTAGGGCTCAAGCTATAGCCATCAAGGACGGTAAAATTTTGGCTATGGGTAAAACCTCTGACATTAATCACATTCGCGGATCTAATACAAAGGTTTTAGATTGTTCTCAAAAAACCATTCTTCCTGGATTTATCGATGCACATGCACATGTGTTGAGTGCGGGTACTCGTCATGTCACAGAAGTCGATTGCAGTAGCGCATCTATCGGGGAAATTAGCAAACTATTATTTTCGAAAGCTAAGGTAACTCCAGACGGCTGCTGGTTATTAGGTTTCAAGTTTGATGACACAAAGATTGTAGAAAATCGATTCTTGACGCACCAAGATCTCGATTTGATCAGTACACGACATCCAATCGTAATAGCGCATCAAGCTGGACATGTTTTCTTTTTTAATTCCGCGGGACTTAGTATGACCGGCTACAACAATGAATCCCCGGATCCTCACGGCGGCAGACTGGGTCGAGACCCCGTGACCGGCGATTTGAATGGGCAAATATTCGGCACGGCAATGGATGCAACTAGGAAAAATATCCTACCCTGTCCCAGCGAACATGATCAACGGAAAGGCTTGGACCTTATCACAAGAATGTTCTTAAAAAGAGGAGTCACGAGCGTACATGACGCAATGGTCTCCAATCAAGATCTTCGGATCTATCAAGAATCCAAGAATGCGGGTGATTTGGGCCTACGCATATATATGCTCATGCACAAAGATCATTTCCCGGCACTAAGAGATTCTGGAATCAAAACGGGATTCGGAGACAACGAGTTGCGCTTGGGAGGGATCAAACTCGTAGCGGACGGAGCAATAGCTACTAGAACAGCATATCTATCAGATCCTTACATCGGCAGTTGTGATCATGGTGTACAAAACATGTATCCCGACGAGATCCAAGCGCAAGTACTGGATATCCATAGGGCAGGATTTCAAGTATGTATACACTCCAACGGAGACGCTACCATAGACATGGTTCTAAAAGCATATGAAAAAGCTCAAAGTTCCTTCCCTAGAGCAGACGTAAGGCATAGACTAGAACACTGCAGTTTAATTAATCCTGACTTACTAGCACGTATGGCGGCACTTGGATGCGTAGTAACACCCTTCAGTTCATATATTTATTACCACGGAGAGAAGATGGGATTCTACGGGCCAGAACGGCTCGAGTGGATGTTTGCCCAGAGGTCTTTTATAGACAACAAAATTAACAGCACAGGGGCATCAGATTATCCCTGCAGCCCGCCAGATCCACTGATCGGAATTCAGTCTTGTGTGCTTCGCGAAGATACAGCTGGAAGGGTCTGGGGACCAAGTCAACGAATAACCGTTGAAGAAGCCCTAAGACTCTACACAATTAACGGGGCATACGCTTCTTTCGATGAACAAATTAAGGGATCCATTGAGCCAGGGAAATTAGCTGATATCGTAATTCTGGATAAAGATCCCACAAATGTAGACACCCACTTGATACAGGATATCTCAATAGAAATGACAATTGTTGGTGGGAAAATAGTATACGAGAATTAAAATGCGACCCCACGGATTATTGACAATTGCGTGAGAATAATTGGGGACAACAAATGTCGGCTTTTTCCTTACTATGACGGCTAAAAACAACCCTCAATTGTTTAATTTTGATTATATTTGCTAAATTGCGCCTAAAATCACCCTTTCCCCCCCTTGCAAAGAAGACGACTTCATGTTATGTCTTTTACAAACCGCTCTTATTAGGAGGAAGAAATGCAAGCCTATTGCGTAAAGTGCCGTTCATCGAGGGAAATCAAGGACGCCAAACAAATTACTATGAAGAACGGACGTCCCGCTACTCAGGGCGTATGCCCAACTTGCGGCACCAAGATGTTCCGTATCGGTAAATCCTCATAACACCATACCGGGTGTGATAGCCATTTTCTCGTAAGCCCAAGCTAGCTCCACGATTTGCTTGATGTGCGCCAGTTTGGGCTTTCCTTTTTCGACAGTATGTAGAGATAACTGATAACGTAGATTATCGACCGTATACTATGTGAGGACAAACTATGGATTGGGCTGAGACTATCTCGGATTCCCTAAAAAAATCCGGCATTTCTTTTATTAGTTATGTGCCAGATATCAGTATCCACCAAGTAACAAAACTGTTGGAGGCTGACTCTTATTTTCGAGTAGTGCCCGCAACCAGAGAAGAAGAGGCTATAGGTATAGCAGCTGGAGCGTACGCAGTTGGTCGACGTTCAGCAATATTCATGCAATCCAGTGGCCTGGGAAACTGTATTAATGCAATAGGCAGCCTATGTATAGTTTGCCGTCTACCAATTCCTATGTTTATAAATGTGAGGGGAGAGTTGGGAGAATTCAACATCGCACAAGTCCCCATGGGCAGAGCAACTAGGCCAGTATTAGATGCCATCGGAGTCAGACACTATACTCTAGAAAACTTGGCCAGCCTTTCAGACATGGTCGATGGTGCGTTGGACTTATGTTATGCAAGTCGTGAACCGATAGCTTTGTGCTTATCGCCCCTTTTACACAGAGGTAGTCTTGCATAGATTCGAAGCAACAAAAGTAATCCTCAGACATATAGGTGATCGGCCTATCGTAAGTAACTTGGGCCCGACCACAGACGAATTATGGCACGCACAAGACCGTGCCCGAAATTTCTATACATGGGGGTCTATGGGACTGTGTTCTTCTATGGCTCTCGGGATGGCCCTTTCGTGCTCAGAAACCGTCGTTGCATTAGACGGAGATGGTTCATTACTAATGAATCTTGGCACCCTCGCCAGTATTGGAAGGGAAAATCCAAAAAATCTGATAATCATTGTCTGGGACAACGAAGAATGGGGCCAAACTGGTCATCAAGCCTCCCATACAGCTTTTGGTACTTCCCTCGACCAAGTAGCAATCGGATGTGGAATCAAAAATACCGCGATTGTACACGGAGAGGATGAATTGGAGAAGGCTTTTTGTCATGCCCTGGAATCTCCAGGTCCTTGGTTAATTCTTGCTAAAATTGAAGAAACCGAACACTTGCCCTACGCACCAATCGAGCCTGAGCTAACGCTGCATAGGTTTAGATCAACGTTCGAACAATCTCAAAGTAACCCTTTGACGGAACCGTGGGTCAATTCTTCCAAAACTGTTTAACAGAAAATTCTTGTTACAAAGCATTTCTTATGAACCACGTAAAAAAAAAATAGCCAGACCCGAAGGAGTCTCACATCAAAGGTAAACAGATGGACCATAGAATAATATCCTCTGATTCGCACGTAGTAGAGCCACCATATCTGTGGACAGAGCGTATGAACCAAAACAAATGGGGGGATCGTATCCCACGCTTAGTAGACGAAGGCCCCCATGACCAATGGCTTTGTGACGGAGAAGGAGTAGGAGTTTTGGGCGGGGTATCTCAAGCAGGGAAGCGTTATTCGGACCCCGAATCTATTACCCTTGACGGGAGATTCGGAGACGTGCCCCCGGGGGGTTATGACCCACATGCGCATGTGAAAGATCTAGATGTTGATGGTATAGACCTAGACATTCTTTATCCATCGATAGCACTAAACATGTTCAGCATTCCCGATCCTTTCTTGATTAGAGAGGTCTTCAAATCCTATAACGACTGGCTATCAGATTTTTGTAGTTATTATCCGGACAAGCTAAAGGCTATCGGAATGATCATGTTGGATGAGGATATACCCACCGGAATATCTGAGATAAAACGGTGCCAAAAGCTAGGGATGGTAGGAATAATGGTGCCCACTTTTCCTCGACCGGGAGAAAGCTATGATAATGTCATGTATGAACCACTCTGGGCAACTGCTGAAGACCTGGACATACCGGTCAGTCTACATACGGGAACCAACCGCCCGGGAGCCCAGATTATGA
>CAJXDJ010000088.1 GCA_913052045.1 uncultured Dehalococcoidia bacterium | reverse complement strand
CACTGTTTTAGGCACGGAAAAGCCCCCTAGCGTTATGCCAGGGGGCTTCTGTTTTGTCCAAGTATACAGATTAGATGGAGACAATGATGGCATAGCTCGTGAAAGTCTTAGATAAAGCTAAGTGGTTACACGCATAGAATGATATTACGATGAAGCATCCAAATATTCTAACTCCTCAAAAGCCCTAGTAGAGTCAGTGGAGATGATTGGAAAACTTACAGAAGGTTTGGGTAAAGCATTCGATGAACTTTCTTCTCTATCCCAATCCATAAGAGAACAAGGGTTCTCTGCATTAACTAATTCTTTAGAAGAAATCAAATCTGAGTCCAAATCAAATTATCAAAAATTAAATAAGCTGATTCTTGGTGGTTTTGCTGCCTTAACTCTTATACAACTGATGGTGTTAGGCGCCCTAATTCAGCATTTGTAAGAATGAACGATAACAACAATAAGCCTGAAAGGAATTCCCACTAAATCACCCTGGTTTTCTACAAAATGATGTACTAGGACAAGATCAGAGACCTCTGGTTCGAATTGGTGTTGGTTTTGCCATGTTCATCTATAAGTTTTTCGCAGGTCGTTATATATAAATAAAATATTTCTAGCTCGCGTTTATCGAAATTCTTTGGCCGATTTCTTCATCGGATATACCCTTTAGCTCAACCAATTTATCCCTACTACGAAAACCTCTTACAAGTCGTATTTCGGAGGAATCCAATTTCAGAATTTTACCTAAGAGATCGACTAACTCCAGATTCGCTTTCCCATCAACAGGAACAGCTCGGACCCTAACTTTCAAGACGCCTCCTATGAAATTAACTACTCCCGAATGTTTCGCATTTGTTTGAACTTTAATTTTCAAATAGCTCATTCGATTTATTCAATTGAACTTTTTTACAATAAAACAACTAATAGATATGGACTTAACCTTACCAATCCGCAAATCAATAATATCATCCAGCCTGTGTGGAATCACATTAAGAATTGACCTGATGTGTTTTCAAAAGTTATATTGAGTACTTGTATAAAAAGCCATCCCATTCTAGGAGAATCCTAATGTCACAGGGAAACACAACCCCGACTTTGTCCCCGGAAAAACTCTCTGAATTAAAAACATTATTTCAAGAACAACTTGACTCAGGTTTGCATCCTGGGGCATCAATGGCAGTTTATCATAGAGGCAAGTTAGTACTAGATATTTATGGAGGGATTGCCGATATCCCAACTGCAACTCCTGTCAATTCCGATACGATGTTTGTTACGTTCTCGTGCACCAAAGCTATATCAGCATTCGCTTGGCATATATTGTGGGAGCGTGGCCAACTAGAACTTGGGCATTTTCTTCAAGAGTACTGGCCTGAATTTGGCGCAAATGGCAAAGAAACAATAAATTTCCGGCATATTCTTACGCATACCGCTGGATTCCCACAAACACCCGCTACTCTAAACTACACGAATGTTTTAGATTGGGATAAGGTAACTAAAGCGATGGAGGAAGCAAAACCTATTTATAAACCTGGCGAAACCATCGCCTATCACTCCTGGAACATGGGGTTTGTTATTGGAGAGATAGTCAGACGTATAGATGGGCGTGTAATCAGTCGATTTCTTCAAGATGAGGTCTTTGACCCGATTGGCATAAACGATTTCCACATTGGACTACCCCCGGAAAAAGAAGCCAGAGTCGCCACGGTTTATGGCATGGAAGGATTCTCCGACTCCAAGAAGCTCGAGTTTTTCAACACTTCCAAAGCACACCAAGCTATCATCCCAGCATCAAACGGTATATCGACGGCTCGTGATCTGGCTCGATTTTACGGCATGTTATCAATGGGCGGTTCTTTAGACGGAGTCGACATCATGAGACCCGGAGCGATCAAAGGCGCTGCCGTTCAACAACTTGAAGGCTTGGACAAGGCTGCTGACTATCCACGATGGGTAAAGTTGGGTCTAGGTTGGGCTATAGACGATCCCTCGATGGGGTCACCATCTGGAGAAGGTAGATTTGACCATTCTGTTGGACATGGAGGATTAGGAAGTTGCGTAGGATGGATGGACATTAACCACAAACTAGGTGTTGCCATTCTGACCAATGGTGTACGTGAGCCTGAATCAAATGCTAAACGCCTTGGAGCACTCTCTGATGCTATAAAGGCATGTTTAAGTTAAACATGCCCTCCCCCCGCCCATGATCCACCATCGGCAAGAATTGTCTCCCCGCTAATAAAAGAGGATTCTTCAGATGCCAGGAACAGAATCACTTCGGCCATCTCGCTTGCTTTACCAATGCGTTTCATTGGATGGTTTTGGGCCACTATGTCCAAAGCGCCCACACTTTGGCTACTGCCCCGAGCCTGATGAGTATCAATAGATCCTGGAGCCACAGCATTCACCCTGACGCCCCTACGTGTATACTGATTAGCAAGCACAAATGTTAAGTGAATAACACCAGCTTTGCTAACAGAATATGGCAGGGACCGCGAATATCCCTGAATGCCGGTAATCGAAGCTATGTTTACTATGGATCCTCCACCACTTCTCACCATTTCAGGAAGCGCATATTTACAACAGAAAAACAGTCCCTTCAAGTTAGTATTCATAATCAGGTCCCATTCTCTTTCTTCAACATGCTCAGCCTCCTGAGTTAGCACCAATACTCCTGCTCCATTCACTAGGACATCTAGGTGGCCAAATTTGTCTACGGTTGAACGGATCATATTTTCTACCTGGTCTAACTTAGATACGTCAGCTTCAATTGATTCAACTTTAGTGCTAACAGTTCTCGCAATCTCTAAAGTTTCCTTAATCGCAGCTCTGTTCCTATCAACCACCACAACTGTCCCCCCCTCTTCCAAGAATCTGATAGTCACAGCCCGCCCTATCCCCGATGCGCCACCAGTGATTAAGCAAACTTTATTATTTAACCTACCAGGCATATTATTATGTGCGTAGAGCCTTATCAATAATTTGTCTAAATCGGGCTTTTTCACTGATATAATCATCAGGCTCCACAGGAATTGGCAGCATATCTAAGGCCATTTTTATAGGTCCAGTTAACACACCTGCTTCCTCATTGGTGAGATCCCACATTTCAACAACATCTTCCGGGCTCCATTGGGCTATCTGCCTAAATCCATAATCCTCTATAGCACGATTAACAATGTCTATTAATTTATCCATATATCACCATCGCTAATAGTTTCTTCGACCAGAGTTCTGAGCTCCGCCATCCGCGATATAGGTAGAGCCGGAAACATAAGAGGCTTCGTCAGACGCCAAAAACAAGATAACATTAGCTAGTTCTTCCGGTTTTCCTATTCTACCCATGGGGTGACGCAGCATCGAGTTTTTTATGCTTTCATGGCTTTGAGTACTCCCCCTAGCCTGTGGTGTATCGACAGACCCAGGAATAACACAGTTAATCCGAATCCCCTGACTCGTATATTCGCCCGCGGCCACATTGGTCAAATGTTGTAATCCAGCTTTACTAACGTTATATGGTAATGATCTAGTAAATGCATCTATCGCAGCAGAGGACGCTACATTGATTATTGATCCGCCACCAGTTTTAATCATATGGGGTATCGTTGCCTTCATAGTAAAAAAACTGCCCTTCAAGTTAATGTCCATAATCATATCCCACTGACGTTCTTCAACTTCTACCAACGGGCCTGTCAGCATAAGAACCGCAGCTAGATTTACTAGGACATCGACTCGTCCATATCTCCTCATGGTCACATCAACCATATTTTCGACTTGGTTCCATTTTGAGACATCAACCACTACCTGATCCACATCCGAGCCATACTGGCGCGAAAGTTGTAGCGTTTTTTCCATCTCTGATACATTACGATCGGCTATCATGACCATCGCACCCTCTTTAACGAACCGCAGAGCAGTCGCTCTGCCAATGCCGGTAGCTCCGCCCACAATAATAGCAACCTTATTCTTTAATCTATCTGCCATCGCACTCCAAATTTCATAACTACCGTAGTAACCGCATTATATGGCCCTATATTATGGGTCGCAAGGAGCTATATTGAGTATAATGCAGGCTATGCTCGAAGAGACATGTAAGATTATCAAGAATTCTCTCCTGAACCTAAACCTAACGCTAGCAATTGCCGAAGCAACCAATTGTGGATTGATTAGTTATTTGCTCACCAGAGAACCGGGAAGCTCGCGATTTTTCCGTGGCGGCATATCTCCATATTCTAAACATTCTAAACTCACTATTCTCGGAATTTCTGAATCATTAATTTACACCCATGGCTCAGTTAGCAAAGAAATGGCCTTGGAAATGGCCGTCCGAGTAAGAACTCTTTTCGATTCAGATCTGGGTTTAGCCGAGACAGGAATCGCGGGCCCTAGTGGGGGCACCCCAGCCAAACCTACCGGCCTCTTCTATATAGCACTATCCAACAAAAATGGTGAGGACTACTGCACAGAACATTTATTCAAAGAAAACAGAGACCAGACCAGGCATCAATCCGCTAGTGTTTCACTGGAAATGCTCCATCTCTATCTAAGTGAGCTCTAGAATTCCCCTAGGACTTTAATTAAGACTAGATCATTGTCGATGCGAGAAGAAATGGATGACTATTTCCAATTATATTGTATCCACTACTAAGGCGGTTAGAATTTCTTTTTTTACCTCTTGATCTTGTTCAATCCCGACAGCAGCCTCTAATGCTTGCCAGGCAATCGATCCGCCTATACGACCTAAAGCCCATGCAGCGTGGCTCCTAACTATCGCCTTATCATCATTGAGTGCTCGATTTAAAACTGGGACTGAATTCTCATCTCCAAGATTTCCCAATACCACACAAAGATTCCGCTTGAGTCCCGTAAGTTTAGCTCTTTTGAGAGAACTACCAGCAAAAAGTATCCTGAATTCCTCTTCATCTATGTCCAAAAGTTTTCCTAAATCAAAGTCATCAAATACATTCACTTGGAAACTCTCTTCGTTTGTTGTCATAGCTTTCAGGTTAACGGGACAAACTTCCTGACATATATCACAGCCATAAATCCAATGATGTAATTCTGAATTATTATCGGATAAATCTCCCCGATGCTCAATTGTTAAATAGGAAATACATTTTTCTGCGTAGATCTCATACTCTCCCAGTGCCTGCGTTGGGCAAGCATCAA
>CAJXDJ010000087.1 GCA_913052045.1 uncultured Dehalococcoidia bacterium | reverse complement strand
CTCCCAAAGGTAATTCGAAATTTCCAGGTCTATTAACATCTCCGCTGACCGAATACAGCTTCGAACCAAAATTTCCTTCTCCCAATCCCACAGATTGGAACCATTTCGCTCCGTTTTCCAAGATTCTTGGGACTACCGACAGTGTCTCTACATTGTTGACCGCTGTAGGTTTCCCCCATAGACCCGAAGTAGTAGGAAATGGCGGGCGTTCTCTGGGCCATGGCCTTTTGCCCTCCAAAGAATTGAGAAGAGAAGTTTCTTCTCCGCAAATATACGCCCCAGATCCTCTACTGACCGAAATATAGAAACTATAGTCAGTGTTATTGATGTTGTTACCCAGAATGTTTGCATCCTCAGCGGCTTCGATAGCTTTATTCAGTATATTTTGTGCAAGAGGATATTCGTAGCGCAAATAAATAATGCCATGACTTGCCCCAACTATAAATCCGGCTATGGCCATCGCCTCTAACAGTAGATGAGGCTCTAGATGCAACATAGGTCTATCCTTGAGCGTACCCGGCTCTCCCTCATCCGCATTACATACTATATATTTTTCGCTTCCTTCAGCGTTTCGGACAGCCCCCCATTTGAGAGCTAGGGGAAACCCAGCTCCTCCACGTCCCAAAAGTCCACTTTCTTTCAATACACCTAATGCTTTCTCTGGATTTTGGTCATTAATCAAACTTTGAAGCTGTCCATACCCTCCAAATTTGATGTACTCATCTAAAATCCATCCTTTGCGCTTACGACTGTCCCGAAATATGACCCCCTTAGTTCCAGTATCGTGAGGTAGTTCAAATACCTGATCTACCCCCTTAGTTCCCCTGAACTCTCCATCAGCAAATATTGGCACTGGAGAGTCACACAATCCAGGACAGGATATCGATCTCATATCCGCACAATCTTGTCCCTTTATGCCTGGTAGAGAACAAACCGGCCCCTTACATATCGCTGATTTTTTGTCACTGTCACCATCAAGTTTGAAATAATGATAAAACGTGACAGCGTCAAAAATGTTCGCAATCTGCATATTATGTGCCTTTGCCATCTTTTCCAAAGAAGCCCTAGTTAATTTGCCTTCCTTTTCTTGAATAGAATGCAGAGCATTCAGTATTGGAGTTGGTTCCATGCCTTTTTTTGCGGTCATTTATGTGTCCTACAGAATTGCCAATTGTTTAGGATTTGTCGTCTCAACTTTCTTCGTACCATACGATATCACAAGAAGAAACCGCTATAAAAGCAAATCTAGTTCAATTGTTTGATCAACCGTGCGGCTACATTGTAGTCTCTGGCCCCACCCCTGGCTATCGGTGGTACCAAGTATAAAGCATCTATGCCAAAGCTTTTCAGTGTTTCCCATTGGCTCAACGCTATATCTACTCCATCTTCGCCCGATTCAACCCTGTCTCTGAATTCCATCGGAACAGAGCTAAAGGTTACCCCACCCCTGGTTAATATCTGCAGTCCCCAAAATACAGGCTCGACTAAGTGTGTCCCAGATATCTCCCGATATGTTTCCAGAAACTCGCTTATTTGGCTTGCATAAAAGATTGGCTGTGTGATAAAGAACTGGGCACCAGACATAACCTTTTGGTATGTCAAACCAGCTTCTCGGTGAATATCTCTACCTAAATCAATAGTAGCCCCAACACATATATCAATCGGATCAGATAAATTTCGGCCTCTAAAATCCTTTCCGCTATTCATGAGTTGAACATCTTTCATTAGCTCAGTAGGCTTATAATCATTCACGCTTTTAACCAAGCTACTTTCAGATTCCCCAAAAGGATCGCCCCCAGCTATAACGACATTTTCCAAACCTAAAAGCCTGGCGCCTAGAAGATGACTCTGCAACGCCAGTTTGTTCATGTCTCTTGTTACCATCGAAAAAATAACCTCTTGACCAGTCTCTTGAAAAATAACATAAGCCAAGGCCGAAGATTCTATCCGAACCGATTTCCCCGGATTATAGGCGACAAATATGAAATCCACATTCAGATTACGAACATCATTCAAAAAACCTGATTCGAGAGTCTTCGGTGGGGATAAGTCGGAAATGATGAAAGGTTTGGATTTCCTATTTTCGAAGGCATTAATAACTTTAGTCATTAGAAGGATTGTCCCATATACATTCCAATAATTTTGCCTAGGAATTATGCCTTATCCTAGTAACCAGAACAACGGACGGCAACCATAAGACGTAGCCTTCCATGGGTGCGACTTTACCTTACTGACAAGAATAAGTAAGTCTAAATAACGAGGACATCCTCCATTTCGGCACCCTAACCAAACCTATTTGCCACTCTAGAATCTAATATTCTAGAAATACGCTGACCTGCCTGGGTTAGCTACTCTAAACATTTATCTCAGGCTGCCCACTAACAGATATCCCGGCTCATTATCATCATAAACTGGGTATGGAAGGGCTTCGGCATCAAAGTTCATTTTGTCCATCAATGTCAGCCAAGTTTCTAGAGAGAATAAACCCGTGACATGTATATCTTCTATCGTTTGCTGGTGGCCGTTTTCTCCAAACGTTAGTTTAAATGATGTCTCTATCAAAGTATCTTGTGGATCCTCGTCACTAACACGCTGCTCCAGAAATATGCTCGTTCCATCCTTCATAGAGATCCGGTCAGTTTCATATATCCCGTGAAAAGTCTCCCGATACCAATCGGGACACATTATTAAAAGGCCACCGTTGCACAAATGTGCTGCTGCAGTCTCTAGAGTCTTGCTAATGTCTGTTTCGGACAAAAGATAACTCACCGCGTCGTGTATTAGGACTGCTTTGTACCTACGGCCTACTCTGACGGAACGCATATCGCCAACTATATGTTCCACTTGAGGATTGAGTTTTCTACTCAAAGAAATCATTTGCGGAGAAATATCGACCGCTGTAGCCTCAAATTCTGAAGCCAAGTGAGATAACAAATGGCCCGCGCCAACACCTAGTTCCAATATAGGATGTATGCCTGCTCCTAGCTTCTTAGACAAAACCGCCTTCCAAAATCCCGCTTCTTCTATAAAATCTTCGGGAGGGTCGAGGATCGGCCACAGATAGGCAAGATCATAGTACAACCTAGGACGTTGCATTTAATCAAACAGATTTATGCATAACATTATATTGGCGCAACTCTCATCCGTAACGACAAAATCCAAACGGTACCGTTGGTATCACTGTAGCTGATCCCCCAAATATTCACATACTTCTATCTCTTCGCACAGGATCCCCACATTTTTGGCAATCATTACTTTATTACCATTGCGAGCACTAAAGACCATAATCTGTTCCCTAGTGGCATCATCGAGCGATTCAGTGAAAAACACTAGTATTCGGACGTCTTGCTTGATGCCATCAATAACAACCTTTCCATCCCAGGGATCATTCCGCGCTTCGATATCATAATATGGCGATTTGTAATCATAGATAGAAGCCACGATTTCTTGAAAACCTAGGTCCTGAATATCTTGAATAGTTATCCGTTCATCTACCACCGCAGCATCTAATACTTCTCCCGACCCTCCACAAGCAAAGCTGAGCACAGAAATCAATGTCAAAATAAGAAAAGTCCAACTTTTCATCCTAATGCTCTTCATAGAGTCGACCAATCCAAAGTGATCTGATAAAGAGTAAGAGATATCACCACCTCGCCCTATGTCTATTTCTTCTTAAGTTTTCTTGTTTAGATTTCCTATAGTGTCAATTCTAGACCGCTAACCATATCCCTACGACCATTAGTATGCCTGTAAGAAAATGAAGGAATATAGTTCCTGACATGGCGCCTTTGATAGCCCGTGACTCATAGTTTATGAAAATTTGACGTGTTACGTAGAGTGCGAATGGGACTGTAACCAGGCCTGCTAAGGCTTGTGTCGGCAACGTTTCCATAAGTACAAGCACAACCAGAGATACATATGTAGCTAGAGCCAATACAAGATAGGCCCAACTAGAACACTTCAACCCCAGACGAACTACAAGAGTTCGTTTATCACTAGCAGCATCTCCCTTGATGTCTGGGAATTGATTAACCCAAACGATTGCGACGGTTAACAACCCTGTTGGTATCCCTGCTAGTAGCGCTTTTGGTTCAATAGATCCGATTTGGACCAGAGCTGCCCCTGCTACAATTAGAGGACCAAATGCGACCATAATGCCAAGCTCTCCAATCCCACGTGCAACAAGGCGAATGGGAGGGGCGGTATACAAAACCCCTATAGCAAATCCGGCAAGAGCAAGAATGCCTACCCCAGGCCAGATTGCTAGTGTGGTGGCAAGGTAAGTTCCGATAATAGCTCCAGCCCCAAACAAAACCAGTGAAGTCCTAAGCATTCCTTGTGGGCTAATTACACCAAGCTGGATCATACGGCTCCCCCCACTGAACGGTATAACATAATCCACATTAGCTTGATCGGCACCAGACTTCCAATCAAAGTAATCGTTTGCCGTATTGACACCTAGGTGAGCCAAAGACACCCCTAGGAGAGTTAATAGAAGCAACCCAATCTTCGTGTCATATCCGAGCCAGGCCGCCAATGCTGTGCCCAGCAATACAGGTACGATCGTAGCAGAAAGGAAAGGAGACCTGGTTATATACAACCAGGAAAGAATCTTTGTAACGATGGAGATGCGAGGCATCGTCTCTTCAACAGATTTATCAGGAAGAGGGGTAGTTAAACCAATGTATCCTGTGTGTACACCATCTTTAATTATCGGAGTTAACCTTATGTGCGCTGCAAATTGACTTCCATCCTTGCGAACAAAAACCGTATCAGTCTCGAAGTGACCTTCGGTAACACTTTGCTTAAGCCACCTTGGAACGTGGCCCAAAACCACTAGCCCTGGTGAGAATATACTAACTCGTTCTTTGCCAAGGAGTTCCTCGTTAGTATACTGAAATATTTCCTGAGCCCCATCACTTAAATAAGTAATTTTACCTTCAAGATCACAATGTACTGTGCTCGTAACTGTTCGTTTCACCATACCGTTTCCTCCGTGCAAACTAGATGATTATTACTCTGGTTATCGTAACGGCCTTATTCCTTTGTAACATCCCAAAACCGGGAGGGTCTTTACCCGATGCCCCTCTTCGTAGTAGATGGTTACCTGCATTCTTTCACGAGGCGTAGACTTCTAAAAAGAGGTTTCGCTCGGTCGATCCAATGGTAACTACAAGC
>CAJXDJ010000086.1 GCA_913052045.1 uncultured Dehalococcoidia bacterium | reverse complement strand
CACTTTTACGACAACAGTCCCATGTTGACCGTAATACGATTACCTAAAAGCAGTGTCAGCGTATTCTGGGCTGCCCGGCGCTATCAATAATGAGTTCGTTAAGGTAAACGTCGCCATTCCGTATCTTTATATTGAATAAACAATCGGGACTGGTACATACCCAAGCCTTGTAATGGACGGCCGCACCATGATTGCCATAATCCGAAAGCGGAACTAGCTGCCCTGAGTGGCATTTTAGACATGTGGGAAAATTCCTGTCATCCAAGAGATCTCCTAGCTGAAATTTCGACCCGAGTATATCATTTGGAGAGAAGTGGTTACAACAAACTCAACACCCTTCCTTTCAAATTTAACTAAGACAAATCGTCCCAGTCGATCTTGAATCTAAAAATTGGTTAACGATAATCTATTCCACACATAACACCTGTTTTTTAAGTATCACTACTTATATAATGACACGGTGATAACTAATTCGGAACTGAGACGCTCTTGTAGTTATTAACGAAGATTAAGTATGAATACAATTAAAACTATGCTTCTAATGATGTTCATGGGTATGCTCTTACTTACTGTCGGCGCATTGGTAGGCGGTATAGACGGGCTGATTATTGCTCTTATCTTCGCAATAGGATTCAATTTCTTCTCATTCTGGTTTAGCGACCGATTGGCACTTGCAATGACAAAGGCCCGCAAATCAACCCCACACGAACAACCAACCCTACACGCTATTGTGGACAAGCAAGTAGCTATGGTTGGTATGGCTAAGCCCACAGTCTACATAATAGAAAACACCTCACCAAATGCCTTCGCTACGGGCCGGTCCCCTCAAAAGGCTTCTATAGCTGTGACAACAGGGATAATCAAACTTCTAACCCCCCAAGAGTTAGGAGCCGTTATAGCCCACGAATTAGCTCACGTAGGGAATAGAGACACCCTAATTATGACTATGGTAGCAACCGTAGCATCTGCGATAGGAATGATCGCGTGGATGGCTAAGTTTTCTCTCATTTTTGGCGGATTTGGGGGCGGTCGAAGGGGCGGAAGCACTAGCACCTTTGGAATAGTAGGTTTAATCATACTAGCTATAGTTATTCCCTTACTCGCTACCATAGTCCGCATGGCTATTTCTAGAACAAGAGAATTTCAAGCTGATGCAACAGGAGCTAAAACCTGTGGGGATCCGCACACGCTAGCAAACGCACTTGAAAAACTTGATCGCGGATCAAAGCAAGTTCCCATGGAGTCTAACCAAGCAATATCACATATGTTCATCGTGGAACCATTACAAGGACAATCCCTCTCATTCATGAATGGCCGGACAATGATGAAACTCTTCTCAACACATCCTCCGACATCGGAACGCGTTAATAGATTAAGGAGCATGGATTCCGGGTGGTAACCAGCAAGTCGGTCCTAGTAACTGGTGGGGCAGGCTTTATTGGCTCTCATCTCGTTGAAAAATTGGTTCAACTTGACTATAGAGTCCTCGTAGTCGATGACTTGAGCACAGGCAAACTAAGAAATCTGCCTAGAGGAGTTAGTTTTTACCATACAGATATAAATGAATCTACCATAGAAGAAATTTTCGCACGAGAGAAACCTTCGTTTGTGTTCCACCACGCCGCCCAAATCAGCGTTAGCAATTCCGTCAGGGATCCAATGAAGGACTGTAGAATTAACATCACTGGCACCATCAAACTAATTGAAGCAGCGAGACGCTACGGGGTAGATAAATTGATTTTCGCATCAACAGGCGGGGCTCTCTATGGAGATCCCAATGTCACTCCGTGTTCTGAAGATCATCCCGTAGTACCACTATCTCCTTACGGTCTCTCTAAATATGCTTGCGAAATGTATCTTGATCTTTATCGAAGGTTATACAGACTGGGGTTTGTAGCGTTAAGATATGGAAACGTTTACGGTCCTAGGCAAGATCCTCGTGGAGAAGCTGGAGTTGTAGCAATATTTTCAAAGGCAATGGCCGAAGGAAAACCAATCCAAATTTTCGGTGATGGCCGACAACAAAGAGATTTTGTTTACGTTGAAGATGTTGTTAACGCAAACTTAAGAGCAATGAAAGAAGGTATAGTCGGTTCTTTCAATATAGGCACCAGTATAGGATCGTCAATAAACGACATATTCAGAATTCTGTCCAAGCAGTTCAACTACAAACGCACCCCTATTTACGCCCCCGCACGCCCCGGAGACGTTTGGAAGATTAGCCTTGACTATTCGAAGGCTAAGAAGGAGATGGATTGGGAACCTCAAGTGGACCTACTAAGAGGGCTAGAACTAACCGCAAAATCGTTCATGGAGAGCTCAACATACCCAACTGGATGAATTATTATTTAGAGAGGCTTAGGCATGGAACAGTTTGATGTACTAATAATAGGCGGGGGAGCAGCGGGACTAGGCGCTGGTTTGTACTCATCGAGAGCGATGTTGAAAACTATGGTGATAGAGAAAATCGGATTCGGCGGACAGATACTGGTAACCGACGAGATCGAAAATTACCCCGGTTTTCCAAAAGGCATAAAAGGCCCAGAGCTATCCAGAATGATGGAAGAACAGACCCGAAGATTTGGCGCAGAACTCAAATATGAAGAAGTAGTCGCAGTTGAACAATTAGACAGACCTCTGAAAATCGTTCACACATCCGAAAACTCTTACTGTGCTAAAACAATTATCATAGCCTCCGGGGGATCTCACAAAAAACTAGGAGTACCCGGTGAAGAGGACTACTCTGGAAAGGGTGTGTCTTACTGCGCTATATGCGACGCTAACTTTTTTAGGGGTGAAGAAGTGATTGTCGTAGGTGGAGGAGATGCGGCCTTAGATGAAGGATCGTACTTGACTGGAATAGTAGAAAAGGTGACGGTTATTCATAGGAGAGACCAACTCAGAGCTAGTAAAATCCTTCAAGAACGTGCTCTAGCTAATCCGAAAATGGACTTACTCCTGAACCACGTGGTGGAAGAATTTCGCGGCACTGATCTAATGGACAGGGTCTTAACTAAAAACTTAAAAACAGGTAAGTCTTACGAATTTCCTGCAACGGGTGCTTTCATATATATTGGATTTATACCGAATAGTGGCTTCTTAAAAGGTGTGCTTCCAACAGACGACCTAGGCCACATCAATTCTGACATCCAGATGAGAACATCCATCCCAGGGATTTTCGTATGTGGAGATGTCAGGACGCACTCGGAACGACAACTCGGAAGCGCAGTGGGCGACGGTATCACAGCTGCCCTGGCCGCTTATCACTATATAAGCGGCGATTAGTAACCATACTGACGAAGATCGCCACAGAAAGGATATTTAGGACCCGCAGCCACACCCTCCGCCTCCACTTCCACATCCACCCCCTCCGCCTCCGCTACCACATCCGCACCCTCCGCCTCCGCTACCACATCCTGACTGAGCCGGGAAGTCGGGGTTGCTTATTATAAACCCTGCCCTCGTCAGGTCCTCTACAAAGTCTATGGTAGCTTTTTCCAAATATGGTGCACTCTCAGAATCAACAAGGAACTTCAACCCATCAAGAGTCACAGGAGTATCGTCTGGTTGGCTTTCTTGTTCCAATGTGAGCATGTATTGGACGCTTCCATTATCATTGGGTACAGCTATAACCCTTAGAGATGATTGGTTGGCGTCCTCTTCGACCAATACCTCCTTTATTTTTTCCGCGGCCATCGTTGTCAGTTCCAAACCGACACCTCCATCACAGTCATATGTAGTGAAATCAACCTAACAGGAGTCGTGCCTTCATGTCAACTAATCCCTCTATTACTTTGCAAGTATTAGTATATGTGGGTAGAAAGCTGCCTAGGGAAGTAATGGTTTCGAGCCTTGGTGATATCCACTCATCCCAGTCACACTCGATATTGCTTGACCAAAATTACAAGCTAACCTAGAGTTGCCATGCATATCAACCCTCAGGAGGAATAGATGGCGATACAAAGAATAGATCCCAAAAATCAAGGTCCGAATAGGGGTTTTGTCCCTGCGATAAGAACTGGAAATATCGTATTTATCTCTGGCCAAGTTGGTAAAGATAGTGCTGGTAGTTTAGTGGGACCAGACATATCATCCCAGACTCGTCAAACTTTCGATAATATCAAAGGAATACTACAATTATGCGAGGCTGACCTAGAAAACATAGTCAAATTAACTGTGTTTTTGACTCATACCGAAGACATGGATAGTTTTCGTAAAATACGGGCTGAATACTTTAATCCTCCGGCACTGCCCACAAGCACGTTAGTAGTGGTATCAGCTTTAGCTCAACCTGAACTTAGAGTGGAGATTGAGGCAATCGCTGATTTGGGAAATTAGCCATGAGTAGCTCCTGAGTCTTATACTTACAGGATGAATCTAATATTCGAATTAGGTAACCAAGAAGAACCCAGGGGCCATGCTCTAGTATATTTCAGAGACACAGTAGAAGTGGGGCGAGTTTACGCAACCTATGTAGTCGTATTCCCCATGCCTATAAACATGGCTAAATACGTTCCACCATTTCTGGCATCCACGATGGGAGGTGCACCTATGGAGGAAATTTCGTCATTTCCCATGCCACCTGTCCCCGAAGAGATTGATAGCTACGACTTGATTCGCAAAATGGCTATTTTCAGAAATGACGATCTAATATTCGGCGGTAACATATCTGTTCAAGATCTCGAAATATCCATGCAACTCGTTGGAGAGATTACCCAAGTCTATACTCAACTCTGGAACTCAACAAAACCGATAGAAACGATCTCATCCGCAAGCGTAAGTTTGCAATCAGAAAACACTGAGGAGGAGGGCACAGACATAAATGAGGTCATGTTTAGTCTATACAGTACTGCAGATCGTTTAAACGAACTGTCAAAGATGATGGTTAGAATGCGTTTTGCCTCCGAAGGTAAAGATTACCAACTACAAACTGATACAGAATCTGAAATGAAAAAGCTCGCCAAATTTCTCCCAGACAACTATAACCTTCGACTAATAATAGAATCTTCAAAAGATGCCATTCTTGATTTTTATAAGATTTACACTAAGAACATGTTACGTTTAGGCTCCCCATCATTGTCTAAAAAGTTTTTTCTGAATTTAATAGAATACTATAAGTTTGGTGAAGTAAAAGTTTTTTTAGTATATAAAAACCAAGAAATTATTGGGGGAGCAATCGCGCTTTCGTATAATGATTTT
>CAJXDJ010000085.1 GCA_913052045.1 uncultured Dehalococcoidia bacterium | reverse complement strand
GTCCCATTGTGTTGCGGGTGACTTCTACGGCATTCCGTCCCTGAAACACTAGGGCGACCACAGGACTAGAAGTTATAAAGTCCACTAGTTTGGGAAAGAACGGTTGGTTGTTATGAACCCTATAGTGTTGTTCAGCAGTAGTCCGTTTTATGTTTATAATTTTTAATCCCGCAATTTTTAAACCGCGCGATTCAAGTCTGGATATAATATTCCCTACTAGCCCTCTCTGAACGGCGTCCGGTTTTATTAGGACGAGAGTCCTTTCGGTTTGATTGTTCACATCAACTCCTTTTGGCTTTTGCCTAGTTTAATTAATTTGGCTGGGTTGGGTTTCGTTATATTAGGTTCTCTAAGGTATCGAGGTTGTAGCGTTTTAGGGTCATCGGCAAGTCCTGCTTCTAATTTCGAATTACCCAGTTGAGCTAAACTTTTAAGTCGACGATATGGGTTACAATATTCTACTATGCTGATCTCGGGGATAGAAACGTCATCAATCATTGACTTTAGGTTCTGAGTTCCTTCTCCGCAAACCATTGATCCCCTGGGTAGGAATTGAGGGAGCTTGTCGGTTGGGACTACTATTTCTGGTTGAATTGTTGTTATGTAGTTGGATTTGTCAATCACGAAGTGTCCTAGCGCAATCGTTCGTTGATTTAAGGATATAAGTGGGCAAATGGATTGAGAAGTCCCTCTGTATGAATAGGCTTCTGCCAAAAGTGTGGAAATCCCAGTCAGTGGAATTTTCAACGCTATGCATAGACCTTTTGCTATGCTAAAGCCCACTCGTAATGCAGAGAACGACCCAGGTCCTACAGCTAGAGCAATCGCTTTTATGTCAGCGACTTGGAAATTATTTTCCGATATGAGTTTTTCTAATTCAGGTATTACATGTTTGGTGTGATTATATTTCGAGTACCACCAAGTAGAAGCAATAACTCCGGAATTCCAAAGTAAAAGCCCTGCATGTTTGGTAGAAGTGTCTATCGCTAACAACATTTTCTAAAAACCTGCGACCAAATCATGTAGCAAATTGCCAGAAGAGGTGTCTGGAGCAATAATTGTTATCTTCCTATGTGACCGATTGCGGGTGTATTCTAGATTGATTTTTATGCTATCCACTGGGAATATGTCATTCGTTCTATCGGCCCATTCGATTATGCATACTCCTTCTCCTTCCAAATATTCTTCGACACCTATATCCAGTAACTCTAACGAACTTTCGATCCGAAAGAGATCAAGGTGATAAATTGGCAAACGTCCCTGGTATATAGTGGCAAGCATGAAGGTAGGGCTCCGGGCATATTCCTGGCAACCGAGTCCCCATACGATTCCTTGTGTAAGACAGGTTTTTCCAGCCCCCAGTGGGCCAGTTAGTAAGAAAACGTCGTTCACCTTGGCCATCTGACCCATGTGTTTCCCGAACGTTTGTGTAGCCTCTGGACTACGTGACATGAATTCCACATTGGTATGCGTCATTTGTAATGATCCCAACCACCCGATGCTGTTAAGATATGATGTCCGAGTTTGTCAATAATTATAACTTCTCCAATGCGGCCACGGTGAATATTGCCTATGATGCTGATAGGTGCCGGGATTATTCCCTTCAAATGGTCCATAATTTTCGGAGAGGCAGAAAATATTAAGGCATAATCTTCACCGCCGTTTAAAGCGAAGTCCATATAATTATCCGGGAAGACATTTATAAGGGCTTGTTCTATTGGCAATTTGCAACTATCTATCTTAGCGGATACGCTACTGGCCTCACAAAATTTATGTAGGTCGGTAAGAAACCCGTCGCTAATGTCCATAGCCGCTGAAACGCCGTTATCGATAAGCAAATTACCTTCCTTCAGACGTGGGATTGGATGAAGATGTGCGTTTAGCAACTGTTGCCTTGCCTCGATGGATGTTATAACAGCGGGGTTTGAAATCAATTCAAACCCGCCTTTAGATGACCCTAACCAGCCGATTATGCCTATTTGATCTAGAGGTTTTGCATTTGATCTTAACATGGGTTCGTGTGTGGATTCGCCGGTTATCTGTATGGCAATAAAAGTTGTTGGGGAGCTAACCAGATTTCCTCCTATAATGTGCAAGTTATATTCTATACATGCATCGAGAAACCCCGCATACAATTCATCAAAGTCGTTTACGGGAGTCTCTGGAGAAAGCCCTAAATTGATCAATACATACAGTGGGTTTCCGCCCATAGCGGCTACATCGCTGAGATTGGACGAGATGGCTTTCCATCCTACATCTCTTAATGAGGTGGTTTCTTTACTAAAATGAATTCCTTCCACCATGGTGTCGGTGGTAGCAACTTGAATGCATTCAGAAGCCTTCCAAACAGCAGCATCGTCTCCTATACCCACCAATAAATTAGCAGGCAATGTATGATAATATTTGTTCCTGTTCTTGATTATCCGTTGTATTCGATTAATCAATCTTATTTCGCCTAAGTCTTTTATCAACATCACAAGATTATATCTGTGGTTAGGTGTAACCCTCAACTATACGTATTGTTGCTCACTGTATTCATCTAATATTTTAGGTTCTCTAATTTTTGCACCGTTCGATTGGCCGGTCAGGCAATAGATACAGGAAGGCCGCCCAAGAACAAAATGTGGTATTTTACGACATGAGTTATGTGTAAAACACGGCTATTATGGTCTGAATTCCTGCCCAAAAGTTCTCTTTGGCCTATGTTATAATCCTATGTCTTGGGGCCCGCTAGCTCAATCTGGCAGAGCAACTGACTCTTAATCAGTAGGTTCTCGGTTCGAGTCCGAGGCGGGTCACCAAATTTAGGGGTACAGGAATCATAGTTGGTAATGTTTGCAATAGATTTAGGTTCTGGGGGAGTGTCGGAATTGGTAGACGAGCATGATTTAGGATCATGTGCCGCAAGGCGTGGGAGTTCGAGTCTCCCCTTCCCCACCAAACCTGACTTGGTCCTAGGTTTGGGAACACTCTGTACGTCCATTAAGCAGCGCAATTAGCCAATCGATATTCATGATAGGGCTAGTGTAAATTCTAAACCATCCTATTTTCTAGTCTTTTTATAGACCTGTATTCGAAATCTAATACTGTCTACAACAAAAACGTGTCCTTGACCATTGACAGCCACAGAGGAAGGCATCATGAAGCGGTACTCAGGTTCGAAATCAGTAACCAAACGACGATTGGCTACATCACTTGGGTTGTTTTCGAGATATGCGTTTCCCCACTTAGATACCTCTTCAGCGTGGCCAATAAGCGTGGAAAGGTGTGAACTGTTCTTAGCGTATACTTCTACTTTGTTATTCCACCAATCCGTAATATAAACATCCCCGTCTCTATCGACGGCTACACTACTCGGTAGACGGAGTCTTCCAGGGACGTCCCCGGGTATGCCGAACTCCATCACGTAGTTTCCTTCGCTCGTAAATTTCTGTACTCGATCATTACCCCAATCTGCAACGTATATAAAGCCCTTATCGTCGATGGTAATGCCCCATGGTGTGTTGAATTCTCCGGGGCTTGATCCCTTGGCACCAAATGTCATTAGAAACTTTCCCGATTTAGTGAACTTAGAAACTCTGTGGTTGTCACCCTCTGAAATATATAAATTATCGTTGGAGTCAAAGGCCAAGCCTGCAGGGGCACTTATCTGTCCTTCAGTTGACCCTCCCACTCCCCACTTAAACAGGAAGTTTTTCTGCTCAAAGTCGAGTCCGCCAAAATCCAGATTACAGTCATAGATGGATATCCGATTTAACCATTCGTCTGCCAAGTATACTAATCCATTTTTATCTACAGCTATGGCAACCGGCCAAATAAATTGACCGTCTGCTTTCCCATTACTTCCAAATTGTCCTATATATTCTGAATCGGTAGTGAGTACACTCACTCGATGGGCCTCTTCACCATCGTGTCCCCTGTTTACGACGTAAATGATGTCATCTTTGGTCAATGCCAAATCTACTGGATATCGGAATCCTGGCCCACCTGGGGATTGACTACCTATGGTGTGACTATAACGGAAAATTCTATCATTGGTTTTAATAGCGTGCATTTTGAGAACCTATCCCAGCTGAAACTCTCTGGTCGAGGCAACCAATTGGAGTATTTGCCCTACCTTTTCACTGAATATGAGATTGGAAGATTTTAATGAGTCTTGGTCAGTTGTCCCGTTTATTCTTATGTGTGCAACGATTTCTTGCCGGGTCTTGGCCTCAAGTTGGATAGGGCCCATAAGATCAAGACACCCATCAACTAATTCTTCTGAAGTCGAGATGTTTTGGATAGTTAATCTATCTATTATGTATCTGATGCCTGGGAGATCTGTATTAACCATTTGGTCGGCAACAAAATTTATTCTCTGCAGAAGAGTACCGGTGTCAATCCATTCAGGGCCCGTGTGCCAGCCTTCGACACTCGGAGGATTGAGGAGGGTTTGTCCTTGGAAAGACACTTCCTCCCCCAGCTCAGAGAATCCTGGTCTAAAGTCCTTGAAGTTGCCAAGGAACTTTATCGTACTAGTGACGATTTCGACCGGGCTTCTTACCTTGGAAAACCAACAGCTTTCGGTTTTGAAAAAGTCGGAATTAAACAATACTCTTAGTGTAGAACGGATATTGAATTCGGATTCAGTAAGTGTCTTGGCAAGGACTTCTATAGCGTGGGGATCTCGTGCTGGCTCGTTGTGCCAACTTGGCACTGGAACTTCGTCGGCTACGAAAAAATTGTAAAGGTGGCGAGCAAGGAATCTTGCAGTAGCTGGTTGCTTTAGAATAATGTCTATAACATCTTCCCCGTTTAGATTACCCTGTTCACCCAAAAAGCACTTTTCATTTTGATCATGATCCGAGTCCGTGTATTCAAATTTCCACTGAAATCTGTTGTACAGTATTCCTGGTATAGTAGCCGCTAATGTCCACCCAGTGAAAGCACGAGCACATTCCTTGACATCAGTTTCGCTATAATTACCTTGACCCATGGAAAAGAGCTCGAGAAGCTCCCGACCCCAATTTTCGTTAGGAGCATTTTTGTGGTTTTCGTTGTTATCGAGCCAAAATATCATTGCCGGGTTTTTAGAAAGCTCGAGCAACAATCTGTGGTAACTCCCCATGCAACAATAGGTATTTTTCCATGATAGTAATCAAGTAACCCAATTTGTCGATCTAGATCAGGCTCAAACTTCTTATCACCATAATTTTTATATGTTGGCCATCGCCACTCCACGAACAATATA
>CAJXDJ010000084.1 GCA_913052045.1 uncultured Dehalococcoidia bacterium | reverse complement strand
TTCAAGGACATTGTTTAGACTGGAAAGGTTGTTCAATTTGACCAGTTTAGAATCTTGTTCGTCTCGGAACTCTCTGAAATCGAAGGCTAGATGTACAACAGAGTTTATCCTGTTAGATTGCAGAATGTTTCCCAAAGGTTTGGTTAGGTCTTGCCTGTAAACTCGAATGTTATGTATAGGTAATGGTAAAGGCTTAGAGTCAATTCCCACTATCCGAGCTATGGAATCCATGTCTTCTAGCTGATTTAGGAGCTGGCTTCCTATGTAACCTGATGCTCCCGTAACCGCTACTCGCCATTCACTCACGTGTTGTATCATTGTTAGTATTCCCGGGACACAAGAAATTCAACTAAATCTTTGCCCTCTTTTAGTGCCCAATCATCTATACGCATAAGGTTCAATTGTTCAATTGCTGATCGAGCCTCGAGTTTTATAAATTCCTCGGTCTTGTTTTTAGAACGGTTTCTTTCGAGGATTTCCATAACTATATCAAGATCCGGTTGTCCAAGAGTTTCCTTATTGTAAATTCTTAATAGCACCCTTCTGTCTTCAGGTGTGCACTCCTCGATAGCGTATATTATCGGAAAGGATTTCTTTTTTCGTAGAATATCGTTAGACACGGATTTGCCAGTAACGCTGGATTGTCCCCATATGCCTAATATGTCGTCACGCAGTTGGAACACTCTCCCTAGATGCAATCCATATTGTGAGAAAGCTTTGATTATGGGTTTCCGATCGGTGCCTAGCAAAGCACCCACTGTGAGACTGCATGATATTAGCGAACTCGTCTTGAAATCTATCATTTCCAAATATCGGCATCTATCAATTTGCACGGATTGTTCAAACTGCAAGTCTAGGACTTGCCCTTTTATCATATCAAGCGAGGTTTTGAATAAAAGCTGGGAAGTCATGATAACTTTTTCTTCGGTAATTCCCCGATCCTTTAAATACAATAGGTTCAGGTAGGCAATAGAATGCATTGCGCTACCTATGAGTAGTGCTTTTGGTTGTCCGGTGATTGTCCAAAGAGTTCTTCTATGCCTTCGTTCAGTATCGTGGTCCTGAATGTCGTCGTGAATCAAAGAAAAATTATGGAGTAATTCTATTGCGATGGCTGCTGGCAGCGCCTTTTCCCAGCAGTTATTTAGCGCATGGAATGCGTACAGGCACAGGGCTGATCTTAGGGCTTTTCCTGAATGATTTGGACCGTTCAATAGATTCCAGTTCTGATCTGCGGAACCTATATGGTAAAGAAATGGGCCTCGTAACTCTCGGGAATGTTTTTGCGTGGACAAAAACAATTCCTGTTGTATTCTCTGATTGTACCGGTTTAGTAGGGCTGGAAGATGGCTATTGGTACCTTTTACCACGCAATCACATGCTCGTATTTTTGTTCAGCAAGGCTACTATGTGATTGATGGATTGTTCAACATCGGTGTTTATGACGATAGGTAGCTCATTCCTGTTCGCCATATAAACGAGTTGATCTTGAAGGATACTTAGTCTACTCAGATCAAAATCCGACCATCTCCGATGTTTGTGGTTTGCGCTCATAGCTCTTTCTTTGAGTTCTTCTCTGTCCGGTACGTCTAGCACGCACAAAAGGTCTGCACCAAATTCATATGGATCTATGATGCCTGGTATGAAATGACTTCCCTCCATGATCAATCCTATTCCTTCCGTTCGGGCTCGTGCTACACACGACTTAAAAACAGGCTTCAATATATTGGCCTGGCGCGCGCAACCGTCCAATATTTGTTGGCCAGTTGGAAACTTAGAGTGTGATGTTTCTTCATATGCCGCGAATGCTTCTTTTCTAAGTAATCTAGCGTTACTTTCTGGAATAAGACTGTCTATTGTAGCTCTGAGGAAGCCTGTACTCAGCCGGTGACTTAAACCCAAACGATTTTGTAATCCGTTACCCACTGTCGTCTTGCCGGTTCCCGGCACTCCTGCCAACAGGATAATGACAGAACGGTTTTTTTTAGTTTGTGTTCGGTTGGACTCTAATGACACGGTAGGATAATGTGGTTTTTTGATTACTTTTCTTAACAATAATTACTCATATTAAACGGCAAGTCTCAAACACTCCTAAGTGTACTCAGCTGCTTTCTGAGGTGTCAACAAAGCTTTGCAACAGTTATTCAGATTCTATCGGATAACTGTATTTTTGGCGGAGCTCTCGTTTCAGTATTTTGCCTAAGTGATTGTGTGGAAGGCAGTCTACGAAAATGATTGACTCAGGCGTTTTGAAACTGGCTAGTTTACAGTGGATGTCTCGAATTAGACTGGTCCTAGAGATATATTTTCCGGGCCTGAGAACTATCAAAGCTCTGACCCTTTCACCCCATTCCTCGTCGGGGACTCCTATCACGGCTGCGTTGTCAACTTCAGGATGATTTACTAAAATACGTTCGATCTCCTCTGGCGAAATCATTTCCCCACCTCGCTTAATGAAATCCTTGGATCTACCGGATAAATAGATGTAGCCATCCTGATCTTTGTAACCCAAATCTCCTGTGAATAGCCATCCGTTTTGAAATGCTGATTGGGTTGCTTCTTTATCATCCCAGTAGCCTGACATCAGCCGAGGGCCCCTACATGCAACTTCTCCGGTAACTCCCCAGCTGACTTCTTCTCCGTTTGCGTCTAATATTTTTACTTCGATATCTGGTAACGGCTTGCCTACTGATTGCAGTCGGATCAGCTTCTTCTCAATTTCCTGTTTGGATCCTTCCAACACGTGGTCTTTTGGTGAAAGCATGGTTATAGTAGACGCAGTCTCGGTCTGTCCGAAAGCATTTATAAACGAGACACGCGGAAGTCTTTTTATTGCTGTTTTGATCACTATCGTTGGCATGGGGGCTGCACCGTAACTGATAACTTTCAAGCTAGATAGATCGAATTCACAGAATCGTGGGTGGTCCAGGATTTGTTTGAGCATCGTGGGAACAAGACCAGATCTCTGCACGCGATTTTTTTCAACGAGCTTCATCCATTCCAGGGGCTCAAATTGGCGCATCATCACTAAGTTACGGCCCGCGTATATTCCAGCTAAGGACGCCTGTAATCCAGCTATATGATACAGTGGCAGGCATAGGAGATTATTTTCTTCGATATCGGGGTCAACCGGATCAACACTAGATAGCATATATGAACTGAAACTATCGTGGCTTAGCATAACAGCTTTTGGAAAACCGGTTGTTCCTGACGTGAATAGTAGAATTGTTGTGTCTCTACCTTGACCGGTTGGAGTAAAAGTATGTTCTTGGACAGAGTGTTTCATTAGGCGTTCATAAGAAAACCAGCCCTCTTTATCTGAGCCACCAATTCCTATGACTTTTAGAGTACGCCCTCCATTTTGGGTCACCTTGTGTATCAGACCAGCATATCGGTTTTCTGCGAATATAATCGATGGCCTGGCAAGTGTAAGCATGTGACTCAGTTCATTTTCTTTTGCTCGATAGTTTAACGGCACAAAGATCGCATCCAACTTTGCACAGGCGAAATAAGTTACTAGGACTTGAGGGCTATTTACATCAAGCATGGCAACTCTGTCGCCAGGTTTTACACCCAATTTTACTAAGACGTTAGCCAAGCGATCTGCGGTCACCCGGAGCTCTTGAAAGCTAATCTGATTATCATCGAAAGTAATAGCCGTTCTTTCTGGTACTATCGTAGAAGATATTTCAAGAAATTCGTTTGTGTTCATTGGATAATATGTCCGATGTTTATAACATTAATTTACAACGTCAATTTACTCGGTCTTCATCACTCTCATTGCGCTTCGAGTTTCTGCTAGTAATCCTTGGTCCAAGGGTAAAGAACATCCCGTATTCACAGCAAATTTACAGGCTGCGATTAATTCTGGTTTTAAGTTGGATAGATAAGTGGCCTGAGCTCTAGCGCAGTCCATTAATCTTTTCTTTGCTACTACCTTACTTACTATTCCCATTGAGTGGGCCTGTTGTGAGGTGATCGGATTGGGAGATGAGAATATGCTTATGGTGTTTGATGGACCTATAGACCTAGGCAAGGTTTGTGTCCCTCCTGCTGCAGCTATTAGACCTAATCTGACTTCTGGCATAGAAAATCGAGCATTGTAAGAGGCTATAATAATGTCACAAAGCAGAGCCATCTCAAATCCGGAACCAATACAATTGCCGTGAACAGCTGCTATCATAGGTTTGGGATTGTTCAGAAAAAGTGACCAGAGATCACGTTCCCAACGAATAGTTCTAGCAATTGATTGTGAAGGAGCTCTTCCAAATTCAGTTAGGTCAGCTCCTGCGCAAAAATCCTTGCCAGATCCGTAAATAATGGATCCGGTGATGGCATAGTCGTCCTTTATAGCTTCGATAACTTGGAAAAGGTCGTCACGCATTTTGGTGTTAAACGCATTTCGGACTCCTGGCCGGTTTAGCATTATGAGAGCCACGTTGTTGTCAACCGAGAAATCCAATGTTTCGAAGGAATGCATGATCATTGTCCCAGAAAGTCTGGATTTCTGTTGTTAAGGAAAGAATCGATACCTTCAGATCTATCTGCTGTCCCATGGAGTAGGAAACTCAAATCCGCCTCTAATCTTAAACCTTGATCTAACGGCATATCTAATCCTCTGTGTATCGCTTCCTTCGTATATCGCATGGCTATGGGAGCTAACCTCGCAATTTTGGCAGCTAAGTTCACAGCATGATTTAGGGCATCACCTCGTTTGGTAACATGGTTTACAAGCCCAGTTGCCAAAGCTTTTTTAGCGGTTAGTATCCTAGATGTTAATAAGAGGTCCAAAGCTGTTGATCTTCCTACGATTCTTGAGAGGCGTTGTGTGCCTCCATCCCAGGGAAACAAACCCCTCGATAGGTCCCTGAATCCCAATCGAGCGTTCCAATCTGCCACTCTTAAGTCACAAGCAAGAGCTAGTTCTAGGCCGTGATCCAGGGCGTCACCGTTAATAGCAGCGATGGTTGGTATGTTGAGTTTAGCTATGCTTTCCGCCGTTCGAATTTTGTTTATCCAGTCGTCTGGATAGGAATAGAGTCTCTCAGGAAATGCCTGTCTTCCAGTCGAGAAACAGGTTCCTGTGCCGGTAAGAATCATTACACGGATAGTAGAATCTTCATTAATATAACGGCAACTATCTTTTATTGCCCAGGCTAATTCCTCGTCCACTAGGTTGGAATGTTCTGGGCGATTTAATACAAGAAATACTACAGTCCCTTTCTTTTCAATCAATACT
>CAJXDJ010000083.1 GCA_913052045.1 uncultured Dehalococcoidia bacterium | reverse complement strand
TCTGCATCGTCTCTGATGCGCTTTTGAGTTGCGTTGCTTCCCAATTGACTTTGCAAGTTGCTCATCTCCTTCATCCTTGCTTTTGCTTCCTCTTCCAACTTTGGTCCATACTTTCCCCACTTAATAATTTCAAATCCAACATTATCAAGAGTTGAAATAATTTCAGCTAATATTTCATAATGGTGCTGCTTAAATTTTTCAAGATCATCAATCTCTTTAATAACATTTCCAAAATGGGTTACTAATGGACCACTTTCTGAGGGGATCCAATTCAGATAATGATATTTATTTCCAGATTGAGCGATGGCCAGCATATATCTATTCAGCCCAACTTGTCTGTCCACATGTCGGCCAGACGCACTCGTCCGGCATCCGGGGAGACGACGACGACTTTGAAGAACACGAATTAGAATACGAATATGACGAGGCTGCTCGCCGCAGGATTGGTAACGAACGCAGAAAAACCACAGGTGTCGTAAGAAAAGCAGGCACAGGTTTTGACGAAGTTGGTGGGGCTGAATTTATAGAGGCCATGAGGGAACTGAAGCTTCCTGCCCTTAAGCCACCACCTAATCTGCTTCCAAGAGAAAATTTACGAGCGCCTATTCTTTACGAACACGCTCCTCAGAACCGTAGAACTTTTACTCCGTGGCATGAAACTGAGTTGGGTGCCTTAATGGAAACCCGACCCTTTCAGGAACCTCATCCTGATTGGGAAACAAGGCTCAAAGCTGTTAAATCATTAGATGAACTTAATAACCCTATAGTGATCCCAAGTTTAGTCGACAGAAGCTTACAGGATGTTAGCATACGCGTCCGGTGGCGTAGTATAGAGAGTTTAAAGAGGCACGATAGTTATAGGAGTGAAATAGTTGCTTTATTATTATCAGGATTGGAAGATTCGGATTCAGAGATTGTGAAGAATGCTGCTGTGGCGCTAGCTTTGTATGGGAATGAAGAGGCAAAGGACGATCTCATAGTCATGCTCCAAGATGAAGCGGACGTAAGACGACGTGAAGCGGTATTCGCCCTTGGGGAGATTAGAACCGATGATATTATTTCACACCTGTATCCACTACTAGATCAGAATATAGAGAGTAATGAAGTAATCAGGGAAGAAGTTGTGAAAGTAATAGGAAGAATTGGAAATAGTCAAAGCATACCGTATTTGCTTGGAGTCCTTCGTTTAGATGTAGACGAAGGGGTCCGAGTCCATTCTGCCATCGCCTTGGGAAATCTGGGCGATGCGACTATAGTGGGCAAATTAGAAGAGCTATACCGCAATGAGCAGAGTGCCATAGTGTTGCCACATATAAAAGCCTCTCTTAATCGCTTAAACTAAGAACGGCGAGATCTAGTCCGATCGAGCGAATCCAATAACAATGTAACTGGGCCGTCGTTTTTTAACTGCACCTGCATTTTTGCGCCAAACATTCCTGTTGCCACTCTCAATCCAGATTTTTCGAAGAGGCCAACCGTCTTTAGGTAAAGCTCCTTGGCATTTTCAGAGCTTGCAGCATTTACAAAACTTGGTCGTCTTCCTTTTCTAGTATTCGCATATAACGTGAATTGACTTACTAATAATAATTCTGCGGATGTTTCTATAGCTGAGTATTCAAAGGGAGTTTTTGATGAAGGAAAGAGGCGAAGATTTAGAGTTTTTTCAACCAAATAGGTGATGTCAGAGTCAGTATCGTCTTGTGATATACCTATGAATATGAGCAAGCCCTGACTGATATCAGAAATTCGTTTCTTGTTTACGTATACCTGTGATTGGGTAACCCGCTGAATTAAAAATCTCAACCTTCGTTACTCTCTAACTAGGAGGAGCCGATGGCTTTGAATCGGGTTTATTATCCTTGCTGGTTTCGGGTTTATTATCCTTGCTGGTTTCGGGTTTACTATCCTGCTTATCTGTCTTATCTGTTTTATCTGTCTTATCTGTGTCGCTTGTTTTGGAAGGTGTTTCATCAGAGCTCTCAGTAGTTCCATTAGCCTTTACGTTGGGCCGTGCATAGTCAGTAGTATAGAATCCGGTCCCTTTATAAATTATGGGAACTACTTGGAATTTTCGACGGGCGGCATTGTGGCAACTGGGACAGTTCGCCACAGGCTCGTCATTAAAACCCTGTTTTACCTCAAAGAGAGTCTGACAGGACTGGCATTCGTAGTCGTACCGAGGCACTTTTACCTTGTCTATTACGCAGATTTAGCAGCCAATGAATTTGACTGCTAACCGACGAATTTTAGCACTAGCGTCCCCATCGGTCAACGAAAACGGCATGAAAGTATTATTATTGTCACCAGCAAAATAGGATGGTACTTTTAGTTATAGGTATTTGGGAGATGATAAATGTCGTTAAAAAAAGCTGATCTTTTGATTAAAGATGGACTTGTGGTTTCTGGCCATGATATTGCCAAAAAGGACGTGGCCATATATCAAGGGAAAATTAGAGAAATGGGATCGGATCTTGAAGGATATGATGCAAAAAATACTATAGATGCATCAAAGCGCTATATATTACCGGGAGGGATCGATTCGCACGCCCATCCAGTTTATGACGATAAGATGGATTCTTACTCAATTGCGGCAGCTTTTGGCGGTATTACAACTGTCATAGCGTTTGTAGGCAATATAAAATCATGGGGGTTTAGTGGATATACAACTGATGTGGTAAAGGGCTTTATCGAAGAATCAGAACCGATTTCATACTTGGATTTCGGCGTTCATGGTACTTATGCAGCGGCTGACGAGGATACAATTAGTAAGTCTATATCAGAATTAATAAATTTGGGAGTTCCATCCTTTAAAGTTTTTATGTCATATAAACAAAGAGGTATGATGATTTCCGACGAGGCTCTTCTAACCGCTCTGGAAGCCGCTTCCTACGAGGGGGGGTTGACGCAAGTCCACGCTGAAACCGGTTGCTGTATAGAATATTTGACAGAGAGGTTTATCTCATCGGGAAAAACAAAACCGGAACATTTTTTGCCGTCTCAGCCTAATATATTAGAAGCTGAAGCTTTGAATAGGGCAGGTACTTTTGCTCAAGTTGTAGGTGCACCACTTTATCCAGTACACCTAAGTACTAAGGAGTCCATACCGGTAATCCGCAGGCTAAAAGAGCAAGGAGTGGAGCTGTTTACTGAGACATGTCCCCATTATCTGACACTAACAGACGAAGAAATATTGAAAAGAGGTCCATTGGCTAAAGTCGGTCCTCCTTTGCGCAAAGAGGAAGATAGTGACGCATTGTGGGAAGCTGTGTCAAAAGGGCTGATAGATGTTATAGCTAGTGATTCTGGTGGATTTACTGTTAAGCGTAAAATGGCTGGAGCTGCAGCGGAAAACATTTTTGAAGCTCCGTATGGATTGAATACTATAGAGTTTATGGTTCCTATGATTTGGAATTATGGGGTAAATAAGGGGCGGATTACACTTCCAAAATTGGTAAAGGTCTTTTGCGAAAATCCAGCAAAAATATTTGGTTTATACCCGCGTAAGGGGGTCATTATGGAAGGATCCGATGCGGATATAGTAATCTGGAATCCCAGTAGGATACACTATGTTAATGGCCAGCACGGGAATACAGACTACTCATCTTTTGATGGATTTGAGCTCTTGGGTATGCCGGATCTTGTTATGCAAAGAGGTGTAGTGATAATAGAAAACGGAAAGTTCGTGGCTAAGAAGCCGGAAGGAAAGTTCGTAAAGGGCGATCCTAATGCAACTCCGTATGCTCCGCGTGGGTATAAACTTTAAGAGATTACTCATGTTCATTGAAGTGGATGTAGAAGAGAGTGAAAACTCTCCTCTCAGTGTTAACAAGGTTTTTCAATCATTGGGTATCCCTATGCCAATAACGAAGATTATTGCACCAGACCCTTCTGGAGTAGAAATTGAATGTTTCATAACTGGATGGTCTTCAGAAGGAATCTGTACAGCATACGCTGTTTTGGTGGAAGATTCTGGAGACGGGAGAGTTTTACTGGTTTATGGTGGCAATAATGGAGTTAGGCTTCGATCCACGATAGAATCAACTGCATGGGATATCCAGAATCCAAGCCAGTGGGGCGAGCCATGTCTTATGTTGGATCAAACTATAGAAATTAGTTGACGTTTGTTCATATAGTAATTGGAATAATAAGTGTAGTAGGCTGTCGATCTCATGTCCCGATGTTTGTACTATGTCACAGTAGCTGTGAATATCTGAGGGCTTAATCGTAATATTAGTATGATTAATTATCGTTGCATTTATACTATCCTAAATCGTTCTGATTCAGGTGGTTTGGTCCAATATCTCTCTGATCCGGTCATGATTTCAGCTCTTTCTCGACTAGATTTCCATATATTGTAGATTTCTTCACTTTCCCAGGTAACGATGGACGTTATTTTGCTTTGGTCTGTGAGCGACAGGAGTGTTTGTCTCGCCACGAATCCTCGAGCTAGTCTTTGTGCAGCTCCGTTTAGGTCAAGCAGTGTCCTAGCTTCATCTATTAAGTTGGGTTTTGCCCAGTGATGGGTTAGAATCCCGATCATTATTCCACCTCGTTTAAATAATCTAGTATAGGAACTATTTTGTTAAAAGAAACACGGCTCCCGCTGCCATTAGTATTCCGGATATTTTGGCAAGGCTGATTGATTCGCCAAGTAGTACGAATCCTATCACGGCTGCGACGGCCATGTTCATAGCGTATATTGGTACTACCGTGGAGACTGGTCCGCGGCTAAGTGCGGTATACAGACTAATTACACTTATGGTTAGGAATACGCTTGCAAGTAAAAGGAAAATAAAAGGTTGGTCGAATTTGATGTAAGGACCGAAGCTTTCATTCCTAGTAAACGCCCATATTATTGCTGCGAGTGTTAGAACTGAATTCGTTACAACTAGAGCTACCCCTGGTGGTATATCTCTCAGTGCGATCTTTAGTATCCCAGTCATGCATCCGTAAGAGAAGAGGCCAATAAACACCCAAATCAGATAACTCACCGTAGTTCACCTTCCATAAGTGATCAAAGTAGTTTGTAATCAAATATGATAATACCTTTATAAGATAGTTGTTCCAAGGCTTAAGCAGCCACAATTTGTAATTATTGAATAGTTTGGTCTTGCGCCCATATCTCTGGCGGTCTATTGTTGTAAAATCCGAAAAAGGAGTCTAGTTAGCCTAAGAATTCAAGTTAGTTGGAGGTGGTTGTGCCTTACGAATCATCCAAAGGGAACATTACTATTGCTATAGCGGGAGATGCGATGATCACACGCCGTATGTCTCCGTTTAAA
>CAJXDJ010000082.1 GCA_913052045.1 uncultured Dehalococcoidia bacterium | reverse complement strand
AAAATATTTGACAAGTTTATTCCTTCATACGACAGCACGGTGGCTACTTTACTTAGGGCAGCGGGAGCGGTTTTAATGGGCAAATTGAATCTTCACCAGTTCGCTTTTGGGCCCACCGGATTGAATGAGTATTATGGAGATATGCATAATCCCTGGGACGTTGAGCGGCTTGCTGGTGGCTCTAGTGGTGGAGCTGGATCGGCTGTAGCCTCTGGGCAACTGCCATTAGCAATTGGGACAGATACGGGGGGATCAGTAAGAATTCCGGCAGCGTTGTGTGGCATCACTGGATTGAAGCCCACCTATGGCCGTATTAGTCGACATGGAGTTGTCCCATTGGCGTGGTCTTTTGATCATGTAGGCCCTATGACTCGCGATGTATTGGATGCGGCAATAATGCTGGGCGCGATAGCTGGGAGGGATGTAAATGATTCATCGTCTTCGGCGAAGCCAGTTGGCCATTATGTCGAATCTTTAACTGGAGATGTGAAAGGACTCCGTATCGGCGTGCCCAAGGAATATTTTGAGCTACCCTTAGACCCTGCCATAGAAAAGGCTATTAAGGATGCAATTGAGGTCTTTAATGGATTGGGAGCCCAAATTAAGGAAGTGACTTGGCCGATTTATCATCATTCGGCGAATATTTCTACTCCAATGATTTATGCTGAAGCAGCTGAATACCACAGAGACCTTCTTATGAAATATGCCCATCAATATGACCCCAGCATTAGATGGAGAGTAGAAACAGGACTATTTATATCTGCGTCAGATTATCTGAATGCTTCTAGGGCAAGAGCAAAATATACAAGGGAAAGTCTTGCTCTTTTTGACGAAGTAGATTTGTTAGTTGGTCCAACCATACCGGTTGTTGCTCCTAAAATTAATGAGGATCAGGTTACGATCAAACAACAGACAATGGGAGTAATACCCGCGTTGACTCAATACACCAGGGCCTTCAATTTGACGGGGTTTCCGGCATTGACCGTACCGTGCGGATTTTCTCAAGCAATGCCTATAGGAATGCAATTGGCTGGCCGTCCATTTGAAGAGGCGAGAATTCTTAACGCTGGATATGCATATCAACGGGTTACAGATTGGCACAAAAGAAGGCCTCGGGTTTGATGAAAATAATGTAAAAATTCCACCAGGGACAATTGATCCTGTCAGTATTCTATCGTGGTAGAATACTGACAGGATCAATTGTCCCTGTGTTTAGTTGAATATGGAATCTTTATACGAAAAGTTGCAACAAATTGAGGACCGTCATGACGAGCTGATTTTACTTATGGCGAAACCAGAAGTCGCGTCAGATTATGATGCTTTCCAACGATTAGCCAGAGAAATGGCCCCTTTGACCGATACCGTCACATTGTATGGGCAGCTCAAGGACCGTAAAACTGAGCAGGAAGAGAATTCCTCGTTAATAGCAACGGAAGATGATGTCGAGATTATTGCTCTTGCAAAGGAAGAAGCTAAAGTTTTGGAATCTCAGATAGAAAACCTCGAGAATCTCCTCAAAATTGCTTTATTACCTAAAGACCCCAACGATGATAGGAATGTCATCGTTGAAATTCGGAAAGGGACTGGTGGCGATGAAGCGGCAATTTTTGCTGGCGACCTATTCCGGATGTATAGTCGGTATGCTCAGTTAAAAGATTGGCGTATCGAGGTCCTAAACTCACACGAATCAAGCATAGAAGGGTTTAGTGAAATAGTCTTCTCGGTAAAAGGCAAGGGAGTTTTTAGTCGTTTGAAATTCGAAAGAGGTGTCCATCGGGTACAGAGAGTTCCTACAACGGAAGCTTCTGGTAGGATTCATACATCAACGTCAACTGTAGCAGTTCTACCAGAAGCTGAAGAGGTAGATGTGAGGATAAATCCAGATGATTTAAGAATTGATGTCTATCATTCTGGTGGGGCAGGGGGTCAGAATGTTAATAAGGTTGCCACAGCAATACGCATCGTTCACAATCCCTCTGGCATAATTGTTACATGCCAAGAAGAACGCTCTCAATATAAGAACAAGACTAAAGCTATGGAGATTTTGAGAGCCCGTATCTACCAGGAAGAACAAGCTAAACATCAACGAGAGATTTCAGAGTCCAGGAAAGCACAGGTCGGTTCTGCTGAAAGGGCAGAAAAGATAAGGACTTATAACATACCGCAGGATAGAGTAACGGATCATCGGATAGGAAAAAGCTTTTTTGGTATGCCAAAATTTCTTGACGGACATATCGATGAATTAGTCGAGGCACTTGTTGCCAACGAACACGAAAAGAACCTTGGCGAGGCATTAACAGTTTAATCCTTGCAGACTATATGGACTAGGAATATATAGTGTCTATCAGGGATTCTTTGAGTTCTGCACAGGAGGTTCTGTCCTCCGCAAATATATCTGAAGCTACGATAGAAGCTGAGTTGATTTGGATGCACGTTCTCAATGTGTCCCGGCACGATCTTTACTTGGATAACTTTTCGAATGTGACCGACTCGAACGTGAACAGTGTTAAAAGAATTTTATCCGAGAGGCTAACGGGGAAACCGTTAGCTTATGTTCTTGGACTTTGGAAATCATATGACGTTGACATGATTATTTCACCCGATGTCTTAATCCCAAGACCAGAGAGTGAAATATTAATTGAGAGAGGGATTGAAATATGTAGTAGCGGTGTTTTCGGCAAATATCCTGTGGTTGTAGATTTAGGTACGGGTTGTGGATCTATAGCGATAAATCTAATCCGCAAGGTTCCCACAATACAGTTATTTGCTACGGATAATTCAAAAAGAGCTTTGGAGATAGCCCAGCAAAATTTTCAGAGATTTGGCTTGCATGAACAAATTACCGTCCTTTATGGTGATCTGTTAGAACCGATTTTTGTTTTACCTGATCTTGTAATAGCTAATCTGCCTTATATCCCATCTCGAAACATTGAGTGGCTTCAGGACGAGGTTAGATGGGAACCGCGGGGGGCTTTGGATGGCGGATATGACGGAATGGCGTGCTTTAGGAAACTCGCTGTGCAATCTAAGTTAAAACTCAATAACTGTCGGGGGACATTCCTTTTAGAGATGGACCCACATCAAATAGAGGATGTAATATCAATGTTTAAGGACGAACATCCAAAAGCAAAATTCGATGTTATACGGGATTTTCGGGGCCTTGATCGGGTTTTAGAAATTGCGATTGGGATGTGAAATTAGTTAGTCAGATGATGGAAGATTCCGTGGAGTTTGAATTTCCATTTCCTTATCACAGCACAGTATAATGCCGGGGCCAGTTTTTACGCACAGTATTAGTGTGCCGCAAGCTCCACATCCATATCGTTTACCTAATTGGTTCGCCAATCTTTAAATCCTTTTCAAGGTTTCGTTAATGTAGGCGAGTTACAGCACACCATTTCACCATCACCGCCTTTGGTGACCAGGAATTCTGACCCACAATGGTGACAAGTATATCTTTTGCCAGTTTTATTAGGCATTATGCGCATTCCTATTAGGCATATTCATGAATAGAAGTGTATTGTAAACGGGTTATTTTTTTGGGTCAATGTTAGAAGACCACGGTGGCGTCTATCTCAATTCTCAGAGTGGCCTTCGCTAAACCCGGTGTCATCACCAGAGTGCTAGTTGGATATTCGCCGACAAAGTATTTTTCTACGATATTATTGAACTCGCTAAGTCGAGGTCTAAAGTCTTCCATATCGGTGACGTAAATTACCAATTTTACAATATCAGAATTCAATCCACCCTGATCTTTTACGATGCCAGAAATTCTTTTGATGGCACATTCTGCTTGAGCTATGACGTCTTTATGTTCATCATCGGTGCCCACAGCTGTGCATCCTGAGATAAATAATAAGTTTCCTGTACGTATAGCACGCACATAGTTGCCGATTGTTGGAGCTAAATCCGGATAATTCTTTCGTATTTTTTTCATGGTCATTTGTCGTGATTACGTTCTACTAAATAAAGTGAGGCCCCAATTGAGGGGCCTCACTTTATTTTTCGTAATTGGATTTTAAACTATGATCCAGAGCGATTTCTATTGATCAACAATCCTCCACTAGTAACCAGGACGGCTCCAGCGACTAAGGCTATAATCGCGAAGAGGCCATAGTTTATGTCACCGGTTTCTGGAGCTTCTGGGCTTTCCACCACTACCGTTGGTTCAAAAGAAGCCATGCTCTGAGCTCCTGCATGCGCCTGAGAAGCCCCTCCTTCACCAGCTCCAATGGAACCGTTGCGATCAGTGTCGTAACCACTAACCGATCGCGAAAGGAGAGTTTGGGCATTAGTAATGAATGCTGAAGCTACATCAAGGGTTGTAGCGCTCCGGGCACTGACAGCTGCATCTCGTGCAGAAGTTGCCCAAACAGCCACATTATCCGCTGAGGCAGAAACGGCTGACTCATATTGAGCGAACGTGGTGTCACTGCTATCACCGGCGGCGGCGGCATTCGCTTCCGCGGAAGCTGCTGTCGCGTAATTTAGCAAACCGTGACCATCACCTGCGCTTCCTGCGTCAGCTACGAAGTTGGCCCCTTGGTCTCCCTCGATGATGTTAATTACATGCCCAGCATGCGTTTGAAGGTCGGAAAGAGTGGTAGAACCCACGCCATTTGTGGCGTGCAATAGTGCTGCATCGGCTTGATCCCTTAATCCAACTGAAGTCCCCTTTGCCACGCCTTCATGTGCTCCAGAGGTATAGGCAGGGTTTCCTGAGTGGGAATAAAGGAGGTTTCTGATATGAGACAGTCCTCCTTCAGAAATCTGATCCGAATACAATACATTACCTGAACTCTTGACTTGGAACTCACTGTACGCGCTTGCAAGGTTTGTTCCGTCTGGGCTGATGTAAGTATGACTCACACTCCCGTCAGCTCCTTGATCGAACTCGCCAACACTCAAGCTTGTATGCCCATCATCGGATACCAACCATCCTTCATATGTATGGCCGGATCCGAGAATTGGCATTGTCAGAGAAATTGACAACTCGTCGGAAAGTCCGGGAGAAGAATCTCTGATAACCGCTTCACCTCTAACCTCTGCATTAGCTAGACTGACAGGCATTAGCAGGGCCAGCAGTGAGAGTGAAAGGCCCACTTTGATTACTTTGGACAAATACATTAAACCTCCTATTCGGCAACCGGCGCAGAACCGGGTTATTTCCGGTCGCCCCACTCCGATAAACAGAATATGGCTAGTGAAACTGCGGGCGTATTATATAAGTATCTAAAGAACATTGGCAAGGGGGCGCGCCCGTAGAGATCGGCAAGGCGTGTG
>CAJXDJ010000081.1 GCA_913052045.1 uncultured Dehalococcoidia bacterium | reverse complement strand
AAGGACTCGAACCTTGGACCCGCTGCTTAAAAGGCAGATGGCATTTTAATGATGTCAATGACTTACAAATTTAAAGTGGCTAATCATGGTATTTTAGCCCTTTACAGCCCTTCCTAGCCGACAAAAAGTGGCTAATCATTTAGGTGAGAAAGAGCTCTCGTTCATCCGTTCTCCTAAGTACCAAACCTCGTAGCCGTTTCCCGTTACAAAACACCCAACGCAACATCTCGTTGGCTGCTTCTTCGTAACGCCCTTCATTTATATATAGACGTCGAAGGCTCGAGCGCTGTTTAGCGGCGAGGAATCACAAACTCCCATTGAGATCGGGCAAGCCCCGCTGTGGTGCAATCATCGACAAATAGCGTGCGCCAACGATGGGACGGGGAATAAGTTGCCGCTGATTTCGTCCCCACAACAAGACAGAGCTCTGACCCAGAAATTGATAGACGGCCATCCTTACGATGAGTAAAACGCTGCAATCTAGAAGTCTCAAAGAAGGCTACTGACTCATTACATTTACGAAGCAAAATTGATGCACCCGGCAATGCTTTAGAATTAACCCCAGCAACCGTTATACAGCGATTCACAGCAGGAAACGTTATAAGTCCATCCGAAGTAAAAATTACAGAACTGTCGCTGGTAAGTCTGGGCTTGCAGTTATGGGCAAATAACGGAACATCTACCCTTAAATTTCCAGGGGTTCCGAGTATGTCAACGCAATAACCATCCTCAGGGCGATCAAGACGATCCAATAGTCTCAGGTGAAACTGGGAATTCAGAGATCCAGAGAAAGCAGGACTACTAAAAGCTAGCAGAGCCAGCACTATTGTTAGTTTCTTAGTCATATCAATTACCCTCAGAAGTGTTACTCAAAGAATGGGAAGGATGTTTATTACCAACGTCCAACATCCTTCCCAATTTACAAGTTACTATTTCTTGTTCTTCTCTTTTTTCTCATCCGTTACATCCTGATTATTTCCGTTTTCGGATTTCACAGGTGGTCTTTTGTTATGCGAAGAGATGATGAACCTTCCAGTGTAAATGGAACTATCTTTCGAGGCTTGTTTCCATATTCCTTTAGCCATTCTTTGTCTCCTTTTACCAAATCTCTCGTGCCACAGCCTGGATGTCTTCCACGCTCAGGCATCCGGTATTGTTGATCCAGTGGTATTGATCCAGATGCCCATGTTCGGCATCAGATTTCCAATGTTCCAAAAGCATATAAGCTGCAACGGAACATTCATCTGCTTCAATACGAGGTGCATAGGCAAGGACATCCCAGTGCCACGTCCAAGGATACGCCTGATCGTCCACCCAGTTGTTCCAGAGAAACCAGTATTTGCGTTTGGGGTTGAGATAATAGTTAGCAATCCGATGATGGGCTGGAGACCACGACCATTCTGCACTGCAGACAAACGTAAGTTTACGTGGACTTCCCTTTGGATGCTCTTTTTTAAGTCTATGTTCCCACTCGATCTTAACATCCAGACCCTCAGGACGTGGTGGTAAGCCAACAACTTCGTTAAGCTTTTGCCTGGGTAAAAGTTCAGGCGACAAAGGAATGAAAGAATGATGTTTCGTTTTCATAACGATCTCCTCTCTTTAGTGCTTTGGACCTCATGTCCGGGGGCACAAGCTGAAGTTCAAATCCCCAATCCGTAAGGTGGATTACCCCATCAAAAAACCGCCCGCAGCTTTTTGCCGGGACGGTCCCAACTCTTTAGCTGCATTTATGAAACGCCCGCAAGCTGTCTTCAAATCGGCGTTAAAGGTAATCTAGCGCATATTGGGTTCAAATTCAACTAGAGAATATGCAAAACCACATCCACAATTACAGCTATAACGCCGAGAACGTCCATCGTTTTCTCCTTAGCGGTACGTCAAATATATTTTTACTTAGAGCCTGTATGGAGGGTAGGACATGTGGAAGGACAATTTAGTCCCTTACAGTTTTCAAAAGAGGGATAATTATTAAATGAATTATTGCAGCATAATTTTCACAATTTTTTTATTGTTTGCTGAGGTAGCATTAGCCGAAAATCAAAAATTCAAAACAGCAGATGGCGCAATAAACATTTACACGAAACCGGTTCCACTAAATTTGTATGATGTGAAACTAAAAACTGTGGGGAAACTGCGGTATCGGGGTGGAATTCATCTTTATTCTGATAATAAACGCTTTGGCGGTCTCTCGTCATTAAGTGTCAGTGTCGATAGACAAAGGTTAATCTCCTTTTCCGATGATGGAATGGCATTTTACGCTCGCTTAATTTATGACCGATCTGGAAACTTAGTTGGTGTAAAAGATACTTATTTTAAACCTTTAATCGGGCTTGAAGGGCAATCGTTAACATCCAAGTTTGAAAGCGACGCAGAATCTATGGCTGTTGGAATGGATGGTGAGATGATTGTCTCCTTTGAGCGTTTCCACCGATTTTGGAGATATCGCCCCGGCTCATTTTTACCGGAGAGAATGCCCGGACCGGAAGCGATGTTAAGGCTGCCTTATAACAAAGGAATTGAAGCTTTGACATATTTCTCCAAAGGTCGCCTGATAGCGCTAAGTGAAAGCGAATTTTCTAGTAACAGTAATAGCGTTTTAGGTTGGGTGGGTCACAGCAAAGGCTGGATTGAGCTCACATATCTTATTGGAGGTGGTTATAGGGTTACCGGCGCTGCAACACTTCCGAACGGTAATATCATGGTCCTTGAACGTCTTTTCAGTCGGGGTGGAAAAAACGCGATACGCCTTAAAAGTATTGAAGCAGGGTCAATTATTGGCGGAACAGTCTTAGAAGGGAAATTAATTGCCGAACTTAGCTCGCCAATTACTATCGATAATTTCGAAGGTATAGCGATCAGGGAGGAATTCAAAGGTAAGGCAATAATCTATTTGATTTCTGACGATAATTTCAATCCCGAACAGAGAACCCTTCTAATGATTTTTGAGATGCACTAAAATGCAAAACTGGTGTAAGAAATAACAGAGGGGAAATGATATGAAAAAACTCCCTCGCATATACAAAAGACCCTAAATAAAAATAATCATATCTAAGCTGAGGGGTCCCCCCCCATGTCCACTCAGGAAAACCTCCACTACAATAGCTCTGTGAGTCATTTTAAGACTCACTGAGTCCACCTTTAGGAGTGTCTGGTGGGGTTTTTTGGAGTCTGGGAATCTAATGACTCTGTATGACTCTTAAATGGACTCACAGACGGTATCTAGAATATGGCATAGGAAGCCTAAGTGGTCCTAAGAAGACCAAAGAAAAGGGTAGTACAAACGGTAGTACATTTACCCCCCTTTACAATGGAATCGAGGATTCCTATGGTGTTGATTCAATTGGATACTATTGGGTCATTGGAGTTCTTGAGAGGAACACAACTTCTGTCGGGGTCACCAGCTTCTCAGGAACCACACATGTAACTCATTGGTATCCATACAGTTTTACTTAAAGCCTGTATGGAGGATTATTTAGTTAGACATAACCCCTCTGCTCATCCACTTAAATAATACATCAACAGGATATCCAGTCCCATAGCTCTCCCCTATTCCACCAACGGACCAACCTCCAAGACGATCCATAATATCGTGAGGACATTCAACTGCACGTAATCTATCCCTGATACTATGTCTAAATGAATGAACGACGCAGCCGTATGGAACCCGTGACGATAACCACTTGTTTAATGCTGCACTCGCAGAATTAGACTTACAGCCACTCTCATTACAGTAACGTGGAAATAAGAATTGTGATGGAGTTGCATCCTGAACTTGTCTAGTCGCCCACAATGCCTCGCCAGCTAAAGAAACAATTCGTTCACTACCCTTTGTCTTCAACCTTCGCCAAGGATGTACTTTTAAGACAATGTGAGGATATTCATGATCGAGATACAAATCATCCTTAACCAATCCAGCGGCTTCACTAAGTCGCATTCCTGTATCGCTGATTAATGCAATTAACCACCTGACTTCATCATCATGTTGCTGGCATTCTTTCTGAACAGAACGAATGATAGGTAAAGGGATTGGTTGTCTCTTCGTTTCCGTATTTAAGTCATCTTCACCGAAGTACATGCCAGAAAAAGAATTAATATCCTTCAAGCCACATTCTCTATTGGTAAAGTTCACTATGGTACGGAGCGTGTTTAGTTGCTTCTTTACAGTGGCAGTATTTAAAGCACGGTTCGCAAGATGATCACGCAGTAGGTTTGCATCCTGACGTGAATACATGTCGATAGGTTTGTCACCAACTAATTCAAATAAGTTATTTACAGTACGATCAATAGCCTGAGTAAACGTCTTGGGGCGAGAGACACCCTTAGTACGAAGGTATATGTCCTTTGCTTCAGACATAAGTGGTGCGGATGAATGACCCCTAGCCTCGTAAGCCTGCTCATACAGAAACTTACGTAACGGACTATCGTTTCTCCTCCACCGTAATGTAAGCCATTCTTCATCCAACTGCGAAGCCAGCGAAGCTGATTTAGCTTTAGCAGCCTTTGGTGACTTTGTTCGAAGAGATAAAGTTATTTTTGATGATCTGTAATAATCTTCCAAGTCTTTTGGAACACGACGTGAGAAATAATAAATATCTCTCTTTTGATAAATATAAGGGAATGAATTGTTCTTCCACATGACCTACCCTCCATACAGGCTTTAAGTAAAACTGCATGGATACCAATGAGTTACATGTGTGGTGCTTGAGAAGTTGGTGACCCCTAGGCCGGTAAATCATGTGTTGGTTTCGTCTTCATGTTGGCGAAGAACCTGATCGGCGAAAACCGCTGACCTTACAACGAATTCCCGGCAATGTTTTTCCGTTGCCGCTGCATCGCGGCGCAACGCCGCATCAACGATTTCACGCATTCGGTCATTGGTTACTATTTTGTATTCCGTATCCGATGCCTGTGAGGTCAGGGCCCGGAGATAGTTCATTCGCGCCCGCATGGTGCGCAGGACGCCCTTGGCCACATCATTACCGGCGCCTGCTAACAAAACGTCGTAAAATTCATCAAGGGCATGCACATAGGGCATGACGTCGGGTTTTTGGGATACTATTTCCAGCCGTTTGAAAACCGATTCCAGGTCCTTGAGATTCTCGTCGCTGGCCTTCTTGACGAACATCCGCCCGGCTGCCGATTCGAGAGCCGCACGGATCTGCTCACCCTTGTGGCCGATGACCACAACCGCCTCGCGGATCCCCTCCGCGGCGGACGCATAGACCCCCGCGGCGTCCTGGTCTCCAAGCATCGTGGCTATTCGCGCCGCGCCACAGAGCCCAGCGGCGGCGGCAGCGCTCGTGTAGGTGAATTGCTTCTCCTGGCCGTCC
>CAJXDJ010000080.1 GCA_913052045.1 uncultured Dehalococcoidia bacterium | reverse complement strand
GTCAGGGGCGGACTTGAACCGCCGACACGCGGATTTTCAGTCCACTGCTCTACCACTGAGCTACCTCGGCCAAGACTTGTATAGTAAATAAGGCTCAATAAAGTGTCAAGATTCACCTGTGATATCTGCGTCTTACCTATGATAGAATTACGTCCACCCCTTGTCCGGTCCGTGATAGCTGATAAATTTGGGAATTCTTTATATAACCTCTAACGTCGAATCCGCAGGTAAAACTGTTTTGGCTACAGCCATATGCCAAATGATGCGCGACCTAGGTCAAATCCCTATTTATATCAAGGCTTTCCCTACAGTCCGAGACTCAGACCCCGACACAAATTTTGCGATTACAATCACCCAACAGAGCAATACACTTCCAACATTGGACTTCGCATCAAATATTGGGACCCTGAAAACATCCTTGAGTACACTCCAATCTAGCAGTGACTCAGTCATCATAGAGGGACCTCCTCACACAGCGATTTCTCATGAGGCATCTACAAAGCTTGCCAACGAGCTAGGAGCAAAATCACTAGTCGTACTAAACTACCACAATAAAATAGACTCAAGCGCTGTGAATTTTGCGGATGGAATAATCGTTAATTCGACACCAAAGTATCGCAATCGAGAGCTATCTATCCAGTTATCTGGCAAGAAAACAAAACTTTTAGGAATAATACCGGAAGATCGATCCATGTTATTATTCAGCCTAGACGAAATTGCCAACCAGTTAGGTGCCCAGTGGATTGTAAAAACCAATAACATGGGCAAATTGGTGACTCACTTCCTGATAGGTGGCAATATAATGGACAAGGGGCATCACTATTTTGGAAGGTATCCAGACAAAGTAGTCGTTGTTCGGGGAGACAGACCAGATATCCAACTTTCTGCCCTAGGTTCCCCATTATCGGCGCTAATTTTGACGGGTGACCACCCACCGACCGAATATGTCCTACACGAGTCACAACAATTGGAAGTTCCTCTCATGATTTCGCCTTTGGATACCGCATCTACAATAGAATCCATTGGTAAACTTTTGCCTAAACCAAATCCATATCATTACGAAAAGGTCGTTCGTTTCAAAGCTCTCCTGGAAGAGAATTGCAATGTGGATAATCTCCAAGTTTTGCTATCATAAAAGACGTTTGATTAACCTAACAACGGTTCCATCCCTTCCATAGGCCTTGTATCACCTATAATGACCCTTTAGAATCTAATGCCGTATGAAGTCAAAAGGGGGAACAGTGTTTGAACGCATTAGGTACACACCTGCTACTAGAATTAGGAGACTGTAACCCTAAACTCCTTAACGATTTGGAATACGTTAAGGCAACTATGATAAGTGCCGCAAAAGCGATAGGGGCCCAAATTGTAGGACAATCCTTTCACAAATTTTCCCCTCAAGGTGTAACCGGAGTACTTGCCATAGCGGAATCCCATCTTAGCATTCACACCTGGCCAGAATACTCATACGCCGCTGCAGATTTGTTCACCTGCGGAAACGATATAGACCCCACAATCGCAGCTAACATACTTATAGAAAAACTGGAGTCCAAAGAACCGGAACAACGTATTATCAGACGCGGCATAAAGTCCTTGTCTCTGATACATCGGGCCTAAATCCATGACCCAAAACCCCTCCGGCCAGTGGTTTTCCGAAGTCATTACTCCAGATATGTCTATACTGACTAGGGTCAAAAAATCCCATTATTCCGGAAGAACTAGGTTCCAGAGAATAGATGTTATCGAAACTACAACTTCTGGCCGGGCCCTCATTTTGGATGGAAAGACACAGTCATCGGAGACCGATGAACATATATACCACGAGGCTCTCGTTCACCCACCAATGTTAATGCACCCCGATCCACGCAAAGTTTTCATAGGCGGGGGCGGTGAGGGAGCGACTCTGCGGGAGGTACTCTCTCACAAGAGTGTAGAAAAAGTGGTAATGGTGGATCTTGACGAAGAAGTGGTAAAAATCAGCCGTCAATTCTTGCCAAATCACAGTAAAGGCGCTTTCGAGGATTCAAGAGTTGAGCTTGTTCATACAGACGCCCGCAAATACTTAGAAGACACCGATGAAATTTTCGACGTTATTATACTAGACCTAGTCGACCCACTCGAGACAGGCATAGCTTACAAACTATACACTCAAGAATTTTACAGCATAGTACAAGCCAAATTGGGCAGATCTGGTGTAATGGTGACACAGTCGGGTCCAGCCGGACTAATGAATTACCATGAATGCTTTACGCCAATAATTAAAACCCTCCAAAATACATTCACTTACGTGCTACCATATAACATATTTGTGCCTTGTTTCGTGAGCATGTGGGGATTTACTATAGGGACTAATCTGTCTCCAGTTACCAGTCCTGATCAAAGAGATCTCTTAATATGCAAACGCCTACCGAAAAAGCTCAGATTTTATGACCAAATTAGCCATCAACACATGTTTTCCCTACCCCCTTACATACGGCATGGCATAGACAACGAACAACAAATCATAACCGACGAAAATCCTGTTTTTATGGTCTAACAACATCCAGGACAGTTTTTTTATTCTTTAAAGCCAAAATATATTACACAAACATTTTAGCTGTTCGGTCGCCCTTTTAAACACATGGGGAACTCTTAACTTTCTATGGCTTTCCAAAAGTGTCCGGCTATTCTTTTTATAGAATCTCCCAAATCTTCAGGACGCCAGTGATACCAACCATGGGGCTCACAATTGTATAAAACGTATTCCATATTTAGGCCTTGGTCCTTAGCCACACGATAATAATCATCAGCATGACTAGGTCTTACTCCATCCCTATCTCCCCACAACAAAAGAGTTGGAGTCTTTATCTTGTCCAAATTATATATTGGTGAACGACCATGCCAATGTTCAGGAGCCATGTCAGGACCACCTCTGTCTCCTCCAACTACATCCAACGCATCTGGTAGGCCAGCCCCAGGAGAGATATGGTACATATCCACTAAATCAGGAGGACCATAGAAACAAACCGCAGCTGACAGTAAATCCGGGTATCTAAATGTCATAGCTAAAACAAAATATCCACCAGTGCTGCCACCCTGCATTACTACCTTGTTTAAATCAATCAACCCCTTCTCTGCTAAGTAATAAGCTCCATAAGCAAAATCGTCTATATCTCCTCCTCCCCAGTCACCGTAATTCAAAAACTCGTATTGCTTCCCTAAGCCGGCACTACCCCTAACCTGAGGCGCTATTACCGTATAACCCAAATGAACCCAATACTGAATATATGGATAAAATCCTCTGACATGTAACCCTTTAGTGTTAGCCCGCGCGTATATCACTAAAGGAGTTTTCTCATCTCCTATATCGTTTGGACGATATAGGAAGGCAGGAATCTCTAATCCATCATTCGATGCATACTCAACCAGATCCGGCTTAACAAATGAAAATCCTTTGAGTTCAGATGGCATGTGATCTGTTATTTGCTTCTTATCTCCTCCATTGGCTGGAATGACCCAAATATCACTGGTTAATCGATGGTCCATGTATGTGAACACTATATTCTTGCTATCCGGTGTCCACCGTATCGTCCCCCTCGCTTGATAAGCATCAATGCCGCCATGAATACCATCTTCCTTTGTAAGCTGAATCGGTGGTTCAGAACCGTCAGCTTTCACCTTAAAAATTTGAATGGCCCAGTTAATATTGACTACATAAGCTATCCATTCGCCATCGGGAGACCATCGAGGATTGTACTCATCATTCCTACCATCACCGGTAATAAAGCTGGTCAATCCAGTCCCTATATCAATAGTCCCTACTTTTCGAAAATTGGACCTATCTGATGTGAAAACCAATTTCTTGCCATCGGATGACCATCGAGGTCTATAATCATAATATTCAAAAGTGTCAGGCGTCATATTTCGCGCCTTACCACCATCAATGGAAACAATCCAAGCATCCATTCTCTTGAAATCTCCATAGCCACTTCTATCCGACATGAAGGTGACCCACTTGCCATCAGGAGAAATCTCTACATCAGTACTATTGAATTCTTCATCGGTTAGATACTGTAACTTTACCTTTCCAGTTGGAATCTCTGTAGATAGAGAAGCTACTTGATCAAAACCATTAGGTCCAGTGTGTATAAACAATACCCGCTTTCCATCTGGTGTCCACTTGAAATACTCATGACCACCAGTAGGACCATACCCATAACTTAAATTTATCGGAGGCTCCGATCCATCAGCTCGTACCTTGAACGCTTCTCCCCTCGCTGTATATCCAACCCATTCTCCGTCAGGAGACCACGACGGACCAAGACATTCCTCCGGATACATAACCACCAATCTCCTGTTGTTAGATCCATCTATACCACATACCCATAAGTCAAACCCGCCACTCTCAGCTGAAACGTAAGCTATATGTAACCCACTTGGTGATAACTCGAATTGCTCTACTTTCGCGTTAGTCTGCGCAAGAAAATCAATTAGAGGATCCGTGGGTAGATTCGGGTCTTCCGAATAAGTCGCTCCCCGATTAAAATAAGTTGGCATATACACCAGCCCTGAGATGTTATCTACTACAGTTTATCACAGCAATCTTAGTAATTATCCAAGTATAGTCCTGATCTAATCTACTAGTCTTTTCTTCGACAAAGCCCCACCTAATACCTAGTTTGGTTTGCTAGCTTACGTTAAACTGTCAGACACTGGCAGACGCTCTCCTCAGACCTATTTTCTACAGTTTGGAGCTACAGATGGACCTTATTCTGCACATAGCAATGTTTCTCGTCGCCTCTGTTGTAGTCATCGTATCTGCACTCGGTCTGGTTAAAACGGCTGACGTGATCGCTACACAAACTGGATGGGGAAGGATATGGGTAGGATCACTTCTTTTGGGTGGGGCTACTTCTTTACCAGAATTAGTGACAGTATCTTCTGCAGCTCATTTCCTCCAACCTCTAGAAGGGGCTAATCTCGCCCTGGGCACTGTATTCGGTGCAAACATGATGAACGTAAGCAAGTTAACATTAATTATCGCTCTACTGGGGGGGCGGGATTTTTTTCAATTGCTCTCCAATGATCAAAGGATCCTTGCCGGCATAGCCTTGGCCCTTACGATTGCAACATTTTTCTTGTCTATCATCGGTATGGATTTTCGATGGCTTTTCCTAAGTCCTGCTACACTAATTGTATTATCCCTATATTTCATATGTCAGCGATGCTTAATGAAATGGAGCTCGAATATCAATAGTCCTCCGGATACCAAATCTGACCGCTCCCTCAGATGGGTATGGTCAGTCTTTTTATTATCAGCAATAGCCGTTTTTGTTGCCGCACCATTCCTTGCAATTAGTGCTAGCAATATTGCAGATTACACAGGATTTGGTGAAAGTTTCATTGGAGTTTTGGGT
>CAJXDJ010000079.1 GCA_913052045.1 uncultured Dehalococcoidia bacterium | reverse complement strand
ATATACTACTGGATTACCTTTGGCTCCCCATTCAGTGATACCCACATCAACTATCTCAGTGCGTTGGCAACCTATTTCCTCAAAATATCTTCTAGTAAGCTCTGCACAATCCCAAATACCTTCACCCGTATTAGATACACTCGGTTGTCTTATCCACTCTTGCAGCTTAGCAACATGCGCTTCCACATTCTTATCTATGTGGGCATATATTTCCTGCAGCTCTTGGGAAACCATAACTCACCTCTAAAAGAATTTCTTGGAATTTACCATACCAACCACGATGTGCACCATAGTGAACCCAGTCAATGCTGCTGCACTAATCAATCTATTACTCTTTAGTCACTTGGCTCTTTCTAAATACCTAAGGGAATTCCCCACCGTCCAGAAAAAACAAACTTATCAAAAGCTTTCCTGGATCTCAAACCTTCGTCCTTCTGTTTCAGATCCACAGCGGCTTTATTGGCATCCCCATAATATCCGACGGCCCCAGCAGTTAAAGGTCTATTTCCTTCTGGTACCTCAAATGCCTTTCGAGCCTTTTCGGGAGAGAATCCAGCCATAAGATGGGCATACATGCCTAAATCTATGGCTTGTAGTAACAGGTTTTGTAGGGCCAAACCTAGGTCATGCTCAGAATGCACGAAGGGCTTGCCTCCATGCTCTGGTTGATTAGCTAACGCTATAAATAAAAGGGGACAGTTACCAGCCCACTTTTTGTTACCATCCGATAAAGTATCAACAATCATCTCGTGTGTTTTATCAAAATTCACACCGACAATGAATCTCCAAGACTGCTCATTGCCACATGAAGGAGCCCATCTCGCTGCCTCGAATAGAGATCCCACGTCCTCTATATCTACAAGTTTATCTGGGTCAAAAATCCTGGGGCTCCAACGACGTGAGATTAAGTCACTGATAGGATATTTGGCTTCAGCTGTTTTTTTCATTGTCTATTTCCCTCTTATACGAATGTCAAAACTTTTCGTGGGGTTGATATAAGCATCTTTTCGATTTGATCCTCGGATATACCCATCAATTTCATTCTAGGTATTACATTTTCCAGGATATGTGAAAACCCATGGCCTCCATATCTGACCAGCCTATGCTTGGTACATATGTCATGAGAAATTACGATCTGATCTCCAAAACCTTCTTCAATTAAATACATAATCTGATCGATTCTCTGGCTATCGTTCGGCATGGAATTATCTGAGAAAGGGTAATAAGAACTTTCATGGCCAAACAAATCCCATTCCAAAATCACTCCTGTTTTCGCTAGAGTCAACAGCTTTTCTCGAGAAAAAATTGTCCTCTCAACATGAGAAATTACAGTGCGGCCCAAATCTACGCCAATCCCCTCCAATTCCCTAACAATTTCGAAGGGTGAGTCCTCGTGGCGGCCAGGATGAATAAGAAGCGCGGCCCCAGTTTCTCTGTGAGCCTTTCCTCCTGCTCGCACTGTCTTTTTTTCGTTTGGATCCCAAGGCCAGGAACAACCGATTTCACCAATTATTCCAGACTTGACGCCAGTGGTTCCAACCCCAATCGTGATGTCTCCTACAATCTCGTTTGCCAGATCTTCTTCGCTTTTCCATCTCATATCAGTCGGATGACTGGAACTTACGTAATGACTGGATCCCATGACTATATTCAACCCTGTTGCCTCGGAAATCCTGGTTAATCCCAAAGGATTACGACCTATACCTATGTTCGTCGCATCAACTATGGAACGACCCCCAAAACTGGCGAACCTGCTAACTTCTTGAATAGCTGTATCCTCGCTATCTAGCAACAGGTTATCCAGATTGCTTCTCCAGTTATAACTAAGCCATCCCAAAATACCTATGGATACGGGTTCTGAGGCCAAAGTTAGCCGATGTTGACTTTTGGGATCCTCAAAAACAACCCTGAAATCTATCAGCAAATGTTCGTGGGACATTGTTATTCCGAGTTCTTCAGGGTTTATAGGCCCGAGAACTGTCTGAATTTTTCCGGACATAGAAGAAGTCACTAAGTTGCCCCCTAAACCCAAATAACAGCCTCGGCCTATCCCATTCTAAGATGGCCAAAGGAATTCCACTGATATAGGCCAAATGGTATAAGTCACATAAAATTAACCCAGTTATAGGCTAAATCCCTGCTAAAATCCATATAGTTTGGCGCAATTACCCCCGACAATCATGTCTTGTTCATCCTGTGGTACACCCTGCAAAATTTCACTTAAAATTCTCTGGGACTCAGGGAATGTTGATTCGGCGTGGGGATAATCGGATCCCCACATCAACGTATGAACTCCTATGAGGTCTCTCATTTGAATGCCCAGATTATCCTCCTGAAAACTATGGAAAACATTGTCACGCATAAAATCGCTAGGAAGCGTATCTCCCTTGAAACGGTATGGAATATTTTCGTGCCTTTCTTTGTAATTTAGATCCATACGGTTAATAAAATATGGAAGCCACGCAATTTCATGTTCCGCTTCAACTATTTTAAGATTTGGATATCTTTCGAAAACCCCGACATATATCATCTGCGCTAGGTCCATTCTAACAAAATAATCATGATTACAACGGTCTGCACCTGACTGTGCATTTTTACCATCTTTTACAGTCAACTTGTGACCCGGCCTATTGGTAGTCACATGCAACGTAACAGGAATATCAATTTCCTCAGCGGCAGCCCAAAAAGGTTCATACATAGGCAAATCATAGCTTTGACCAGCCCTTGGATAAGAACTAATCATAACTCCAGCTAAACCAATTTCCTTGGCTCGTTTCATCTCAGCTATCCCCTGATCTATACCTTCATCCAAAAGAATCTCACCAATGCCCTTAATTCGATCCGGTGCGGCGCTACAAAACTCTGCAAGCCAGTCGTTATAGGCAGAAAATACATCCCTGAGAAGGTCGTTATTCTCCATCCCATATAGAGGAAGGCCAGTTGAAGGATAGAGTACTCCTCCCCAAACCCCATCTATATCCATATCTTTTACGTGGTCCTCGGGAATAAACCCTCCTGGCCTAACGTTATCAAATACTCCCGCCTGAATAATCTCCTTAGGATTGGTAAATCGTTTTCCGGCAGCTGCAATATTACCAGTAGGTCCGAATTTAACATTATCAAAATACCACCAATCAGTGGGATCGTTTTCTCCACCTTTTCTAAGCTGAGGAATAGCATCTCCCCACTTTTGTCTGTCCATCCTTTGTTCCCACAAATATGGCGGCTCAACAACATGCGAATCAGATGAAATAACCATTTTGTAACCCATGCTTGACTCTCCTCAACAATCCTAATTTTAAACTTATACTTGAAAATGGATTTTACATCATTTAGAACTCATTACAAAACCTTGACCAGATCAAACTTTCAATTAATTCGATAATCGGCCCATTGAATAAACAGAAAAAAGAACAGTACCTTAGTCCGCATTATTATAGTAGAATCTAGTGGACATGCTCTAATTTGCCGCCGAAATATCCACTCGGGTTAAAATAGAACTAAAAGAAACAGAATATATCATCATATCAGTTAACCAGAAGACGCCCATTCCTAGGAGAATATCCAATGGAACAAAAAGACCAACCCAATCCCCAAACGGGACATCAACTTGATATAGGCAAAGCTACCACAAATAGAGTGGAAGTCTTGTGCGTCAACAAAGGAGAACCAATTCCTGCTCCATATTTTTCAAAGAAATTATTAAATCCATCAATTGGTGGGATTACACATATCAGCGATGATGCTGTGGCCTCTATAGCGAGAATAGCTACCAGCGAAGTCGAAGGCGTATCGGAAGTGGGTTTAAGCTCACTGCGAAGGCGAATATCCGAAAAACTGAGGGGAATAGAACGGAGCACGAGGGGTGTAGCAGTATCCGCAGCAGACAAGGAAGTGGCACTTGACATCACTGTAAAACTTATTTACGGCTATAGTATTCCTACAACAATTGTCAGCATACGGAATAATGTCGCTGACAAACTTCTCCGATATTGCAACCTTGTGTCAAAAGAAATAAATGTAAGGGTTGCGGCTCTAGATTTCTCCAACTATCCAACTGGCAGGGTAGAATAGATAGGCGGATTAAAGATAATGGAAGTATTAGGCGAGAATTGTGACTATTAGCTGCTAAAAATATTGGATTCTTATGAAAACTAAACCTGAAAAACCAATGGGCGTGGAGATTACACCGATTCAAGGCGGACTATCAATTGATGACGATGTCATTGGATCTATAGCTGCTATGGCAGCCGCAAATGTCGAAGGTGTAGCTTCGTTGGGAACATCTTCCTTTAAGAAAGTTTTGGTCGAAAAGGTTAAGATGACACAAAGGAAAAGTCGAGGGATTGAAGTAGAAGCAGGTCTGAAAGAGGCAATTTTAGATATCGACCTAAAGATTTTTTACGGATACTCGATTCCAAATATAGTACGGGACGTGCGGTTTTCAGTGGCCACAAAGATACTAGAACTAACGGGCCTTAATGCAAAGGAAATCAACATCTATGTAATAGGTGTCGATTTAAAAAAATAATTTGTCTAAGGAAATGAAGTGGAATTTAGTATGTTTAGAGCGGTTTTCATGAAACAGTTAAATCGACTCATAGCCCTATTTACATGTCTAATCGTGCTAATTTGCTCTATCGTCGCAATATTGGTAATCACCCGAATATTGTCACCGGATGTTCTCCCAGGAGGATCTGTTAATCCTCCAACTATGTCATGGTTCCAACCCCAATTAGAAGCCCTGGCCGATAATACAAGAACGAACTCACTGACCAATATAGTAATCTTTTCGATAACAGGCCTTTTATCGCTCTTTGTATTGTTTCTGGAGCTTAAATCTCCATACAAAACTAAATCTCTAATCATAAGCTCCGCCCCCGAGGGTGACCTTACCATAGAAGAGGATAGCGTCCGTTATCTAGTAGAAAAGACAGGAACGAATAGCCATGACATAATTTCTATGCGATGTAAGGTAAAGATCGAGAAAAGAATACCCAACATACCCTATACTATTTCTATCAACTGTTCCCCAAAAATCACCCTAGGTTCCAACGTACAGGCGGTTAGAGATGATCTCCAAACTCGGGTCAAAAACAAAGTCGAAACCCTAACTGGACTAATTGTCCACAAAGTAAACGTTCCCCGCGTGAAATACGACCGGGGAACAACATCAGGATTTTAACGAGTAGAATATGTCGCATCTTAAAATCAACGGTATAATATTAGGGGCAATTGTTGGGGTTATTGTCGTGTCATTGGGAATCCTCGCTGCTCTAGTTGTGGGTTTGTTTGCGTTAATTGGATGGCTAATCGGAAAATACTTATACGGAGAATTACCTATAATCGACGACCTGCTAAGCAAATTCTTGGAATTCAGAAGTAAATACAGAGACTGAGAATCATGAG
>CAJXDJ010000078.1 GCA_913052045.1 uncultured Dehalococcoidia bacterium | reverse complement strand
GATAAAGGCGAGATCGTGAAGAGCTGACATGATATCGTCTTTCTTAGGAGATCCAGTGAAAGAGGTTTTAAATTTGCGGGGGAAATTCTGTGTTAGAGGGTGACGGACAGCATAACGAACGTAAGCCGTCATATATGGAATAATGTCGAAGAGTTCGTCTTTAGAGACCCCAGCAGATGCTGGGGCGACCACATTGCGTACGGTATTAGCACAAGCTTCTCGCGTACTAAGCCCGGCCGCTCCTAGAATTTTCATTGCATCCGCACAGTCTTCAAGCTTGAGATGGTGTAACTGGATGTTTTCTCTTGTAGTTATGTGGCCTTTCTTGAAAGGGGCAAATTTATCAATGACTTCCCCGATGGCCTCCAATGCTTTGTCTGTTAATATTCCACCCGGTGCCTTGATACGAAGCATTTGAGCGTCTGGCTGGCGTTGTCCATAGACACCTTGGTGTAGGCGAAACGACGTGAACGGTGCTTCGTTTAATGAGCCTTTTTTAAAGTCATTCACACGCTCCGTGTATTCTGTAACCTCTTGTTCTACAAACGGGATGATTCCATTGGATGTATCACTGAGTTCAAGACTTTCCTGGTGTCTATCAGCCATGGAGCGCTCGGTTCGTTGCTTCAAGGTAACTCCCCCATAAATTTCATTCTAAAAAAAAACTGCGCCTCGTTGTACCATTGAAGGCAGGCGCAGCCCGTGTAGTTTTGGCGCTATACTTGCCTTCTTTATTTTAGGCAGGTACAGAGGGACGTATAAGCGAACATCATCTTGCCCGGAAGTCTAGTCTTACTCTAAGAAATTGTCAAACGTCTTCCGCATGTTTTCATGCACTAATGTTTGGTTGTAACGGCATAATCTTCTTGCCAGCCTGGGCTATTTATTTTGAACACATCATTGGTTGGTCCAGGCTTCCCAAGCCGACGGCAGGTCCGCTTTACAACGTTTCGTGATGCCGACGACACTCGTTCCAGGCCTTGTTACTACTGAGAATTATAGGCTTGTTTTCAGAGTGTCTAGATCCCTATCTTTAAAGTAGTCGTAGTTCATTGCGGTAAACTTGTCCCATTCGGCCGGAACACTGTCTTCAGGGAAAATTGCTACTACTGGGCACACAGGCTCGCAGGCGGCACAGTCAATACACTCGTCTGGATTGATAAAAAACATGTTGTCTTCATCAGTTGTATAGATGCAATCAACCGGGCAGACATCTACACAAGCGCTATCTTTGACATCAACGCACGGCGCGGCGATTATATAGGTCATTCCACGTCTCCTTAGATATGAAGTTAGGGTGTGTGTACCGCTACTGAACTAGCTCCGAATTATAGCATAAAGGTTTTTAATTCCAAGTTGAGGATTGTAGGCGAAAATAAGTGCGTTTGTAATTTAGAGGATGAGACCATAGGTGCGTTTCCTGATATCAAGGTTGACAAAGGTCTCAGTTCTCATAACTCCTGCTATACTTCCTATCTTGGTTCTCAAAAACACACCCAGTTCTTCCGTGGACCTCATGCCCACCCAAGCAAATAGATCAAATGCACCTGTAGTGATGGCTAGATAGTGTACTTCTTTCATATCGGAGATAGAATCTGCTACTTTGTCTAGCTGGCCTGGGGCTGTTTGAAGTCCTATGAGTGCAGCTGTCGTATATCCAATTTTATCAAGATTCGGAACGGCAATAACCTTAACAATATTCTCCTGAGTCAGCCGACGGAGTCTGCGGCGAACTGTACCTTCACTCACTCCAACTTTCCTTGCTATACGAGCGTTTGAAGCCCTACCGTTAGTTTGAAGGAGTTCGATTATCTCTCTATCAAGTTCATCCATGGAACCACCATTTATAGTTACTTTTAGGCAATAATTATATATTAGAGTCCGAATAATGTCAAAATATACGGCCTAATGTCTCGATTCGGTCAATGGTATGGGTTCGAGCGCTTTGTCTCATACAAACTGAACTTGGTAAAAGTTTTTGAGTGCACCTGATGATATCATTTGTTGGTCTAATCTGCACCGGTTTGTTATAGTTGATTCATGCGGTGGAGGGATCGCATAGTGGTCTAGTGCGGGCGCCTGCTAAGCGCTTAGACCGGGTTAACCGGTCTCGCGGGTTCGAATCCCGCTCCCTCCGCCAGGAAGAAAGGAGTCTATGGATAGTTATCATATTTGGACAATCGGTTGTCAGATGAACAAGGCCGATTCCGAGCGGTTGGCAGGCGCGTTGGAGCATCTTGGAATGTCATCTGTTTCGAACCCTCGGGATGCTGACATTGTCGTTCTAAACTCTTGTGTGGTTCGCCAAAGTGCAGAAGATAGAGTTACAGGAACATTGGGGCATATGAAATCGATCAAAAAGGACCGCAAGGAGCAAATACTCGCTTTAATGGGATGTATGGTTGGGGCGAATTCCAAGGATCTTGCCAAACGGTTTCCGCACGTAGATGTCTTTATGAGACCCCAACAATTTAGCCCTTTACTAGAACTTATTGGAGATCGTACAGGGATCGATGTCGAAGGATGTCTTAGCAATTTGGTTCCAACTCATCCCTTAATTTGCAGTTTTGTGCCAGTAATACATGGCTGTGACCTTATGTGCACTTTTTGTATCATCCCCTTCAGAAGGGGAAGACAAATAAGCCGTCCTCTGGATGAAATAGTTACAGAGGTAAGTTCTATGGTAGACCGAGGCATGAAAGAAGTGACGCTTTTGGGTCAAACCGTTGACGCATATGGACATGATTTAGAAGGAGAGGTAGATTTAGCAGACCTACTAAGAGATGTTTCCAATGTGAAGAACATTAAACGTGTAAGGTTCTTAACTTCTCATCCTAATTTTATGTCGCAGCGGATTTTAGATACGGTTAGAGATGCAGAGAAGGTATGCGAACACATAAATCTTCCGGTTCAAGCAGGCGATGACGAGATTCTTCATGCGATGCGGAGACGATACACCGAACGGGAATACAGAGAAATGATAGACAATATAAGAAAGTCCATTCCTGGTGTTGCTATCACTACCGACATAATAGTCGGGTTTCCAGGTGAGACTCGTGAGCAGTTTAAAAAATCACTTGACCTTATTACTGATCTTGAATTTGACAAAGTACACATTGCTGCATACTCTACTCGTCCGGGCACATATGCACAGCGTAATCTGGCTGACAATGTTTCCCCTGAAGAGAAAAAAGAAAGACTAAGAGAGTTGGAAGAAACGCAGAAGATTGTTTCAGCGCGAAACAATGAGAAGTTGTTGGGGAAAGAGCTTGAGGTGTTGGTCGATGGTGCGAAGGATGGACAGTGGCGAGGCCGTACTCGCACTGATAAGATAGCGTTCTTTAAAGATACTAGAGATTTGATGGGGCAGGTTGTCAAAATTAAAGTGAACCGTACATCACCTTGGTCGCTCGGTGGAGTAACCTGTAATAAAGCAGATGAGGAGGATTTAATTCAATGAAAACTCTACTTCAGCTAAACACTAACACTAACAAAACTCCTACGCTGCCGGTCACGGAAATCGAGCACACAGCTTTTTGCAAAACCGAGGACGAGCTCCCAGCCCAGCCCTTGCAAGACGAACTCAAAATCAATATACGGTGGCAAGAAATACCGATTGAATATCTAAAGTTAACTGTGGAGGAACTAGATAAGCGGATAGCGAGAGCCCGTTTAAGCTTAGGTGATAGGCTCATGATTCTTGGCCATCACTATCAGAGAGATGAGGTCATAAAATATGCGGATGTTAGGGGGGATTCATATTTGCTTTCTAAGTCAGCAGCCACTAATTCTAAAGCGGACTATGTTGTTTTCTGTGGTGTTCACTTTATGGCAGAAACTGCACGAATTTTAGCATCTGATCATCAAACCATTATTTTGCCCAACATTACAGCTGGTTGTTCAATGGCCGATATGGCGCCGACGGATGATGTGTTGGACGCATGGGATGATTTAATGGGCATACTTGAGGACCAATCCATTGTCCCTGTAACTTACATGAATTCGACAGCAGAAATAAAAGCTCTGTGTGGAAGAAACGGGGGCATAGTTTGCACATCATCAAATGCTGAGGACGTTTTCAAATGGGCATTTCAGAAGGGTAACCGTATATTGTTTCTGCCGGATCAACATTTGGGACGGAATACAGGTTTGAAAATGGGGATTCCGAAGGAAAGTATGATTGTATGGAATCCATTCAAGCGTATGGGGGGGCATAGCGAAGAAGAATATAACAAGGCTAGAGTTATTTTGTGGAGAGGTCATTGTGCAGTTCATACGCGGTTCACCGTTGGTCAAATAGAAATGGCTCGACAGCGATTCCCCGATATCAGAGTTATTGTTCATCCAGAGTGTACAAGTGAAGTTGTAGATGCCTCTGATATCAATGGGTCTACTGAGGTCATAATAAGAGAGATTGAACAAGCTTCCTCAGGTAGTACCTGGGCGGTAGGGACAGAGATTAGTTTGGTTAATAGATTGGCCAAAGAGAATCCGGATAAGAATATATTTTGTCTGGATCCAGTTGTCTGTCCTTGCTCTACCATGTATCGCATACACCCAGCATATTTGGCTTGGGTTGTGGAAGCGCTGGTTAATGGAGTCGTCGTCAATGAGATTAAGGTGGAACCAGAAATAGCCGAACATGCTCGCATTGCTCTGAAAAGTATGCTTAGTGTTTGACCGATAATCTATTAGTATTTTCCTTTACCCAAAGATTATAGATTTATTGTGTGCCCCTAAAGTTTATGGGATAAGCTGTGAGTTCAATGTTATAGCGGATTTCTGAGGAGTGACCATTGGTTTACAGGCAGGACCCTTTGCACATATCAGAAATTTCGCCATATGCAAATCGCCTTATTGATATGGCGTTAGAAGAGGACGAATCTTTTAACGACGCGACCACGACTTTGCTTGTAGACCCCAATACGGCTGGAACGGGAATTTTAGTGGCCAAGGAAGAGGGTATCTTGGCTGGCCTGGACATAGCTTTGACAGTTTTTCATAGGATTGACGAGGATATCTATATGGAACCGCTTATAGAAGATGGGTCCTTGGTTGAGCCAGGATCGCAATTAGCTGTCATAAAGGGGAAGATTCATGTGATTCTAAAAGGAGAAAGAACTGCTCTGAATTTTTTACAACGCATGAGCGGCATTGCTACGCTGACTTCGAAATATGTTAAAGCAGTTTCCTCATTTAAAGCTCAGATTGTAGATACAAGAAAAACCCTGCCTGGTTACAGGTATCTTGATAAATATTCAGTTCGTGCCGGTGGAGGCAAAAACCATCGTATGAGTTTGGCAGATGGTATTTTGGTTAAGGACAATCATATTGAGCTCATCGGGCTTGAAAAGGAATCATTAAAGGACAAGTTAGAGAAGATTTTGTCCCTGGCTCCGACTTCGCTTA
>CAJXDJ010000077.1 GCA_913052045.1 uncultured Dehalococcoidia bacterium | reverse complement strand
GCAAGGGATTCCGCCCCCGCGATGACGGGAAGACCGCCACCGTGCGAGACGGCTTAGCCTGCAATGGAACTATAGTAAATGTCGCCTGCCCTCCTCTCTGAATCTATTAATAATAACAGTAAAAAGTAAAGAAATACCATGTGATATCATTATACGACTATTTATTATAAGCACTCATATATGGTCGTATAGTGATTATCCGGGCTTCATCCTTGCATGTGGATCATGATGACCCTGTTATTATCATCCTGTTTATCTCTATATCAGGTTTCTCAAACACCCCCTAGAACGGCCTGTATTGAGGCGTGAGAGGCAGATTGGACACAAGGTAAACGGGAGAGAGTCCAGTACACTCTATCTGACTCTGTATGACTCGCTATGGCCCTGTATGGCCTATCGTATGGGTGATTTAGGCTTTTGGTGGATCACACTAGGGGTTATGAGGTGAGAGAATAAATCCTCTTTACCAGACATAAAAAATTGAGGATGCTTCAGCGGTATACCCATCTCAGAGAAGAGGACTTCGTGGATGAATAATTTGTGTAGGCAAAGTTATGAATGAAGAAATTCATAACAAGCGACTGGACATCATTGAAGAGGGTTTGGAGAAACGCTTAGAGCATTTAAAAAAATGGAGACAATTCCATTCAACCCTTAATCCCGCCAAAAGAGACTATGCCTTTTTTAATAGTGGAAAGTCAGAACTTCAAATCACGACCATTAAGCTAAGCGACATGGCTAATTCAGGTGATTTCACAACTGAGATAAAAAATATCTTCCGGCTATCCGGTGAATGGTCTTTTGGAGCTTACTCTCCAGATGACAACAAGATAGTGGATCCGGTTATGATTTATGATAGGCGGCATCTAGATTACGCAAGTGATCTAAGAACTCCTTTCATAATGCCCTTAATTCATCAGTTGAAAGATGCACACATTGCGTCTCGAAACTGACAGCTTTCAGATAGAGAAGAAAATACCTCTAACTCATAAACCTAAAGAAGAAAGAATACTGGAAACGATGAATCGAGGAACACCGCCAGTCAGTGATACATAACCAATGAGAAACCTGACCACCACACCCTGCCTGACCCTTGCCGTGCTCCTTGGGAGTGCGGGGATGATTTGGGGAAATTAGAGATTAAAAAATATTTAATGTTCGGGGGCTTCTATTGTGAAAAATTCTCTCTCTGTTATTTTATTCTCCTTAACCTTATTCACTTTGGTTTTAACTCTAACTGTTCTTCAACCGACTTTGGTCTTGGCACAAGACACGGAATTGTCTGCCGTAGCAGCAGCGGATGATGCCAACGGAGATGGACTGCTACAAAAGAATGAAGCCAAATATCCAGCGACGTGGGATTGGAAGGCTAACTTTGATCTGATCGATTGCGATAAAAATTCTGGTCTGGATGGAGCAGAGATTAAAAGGTTCAAAAAATTCAAAGCTTGCCCTGACCAGGGTGCCGGCGCTCCTATCTACCATCGGAGAGCTTACCCAACTGGCTCTGGTCCATTTCCTGCAGTAATATCACTTCACTCTAGTGGAGGAGCAAGAGGTAGTAGAAATTTAATTGAAAATTATAGAAAAGAGACCTGGAAAAAATCTGGTTACGCTTGGTATGCACCTAATTTTTTTGACAGACATGGAATCACTAACGCATCCCGAATGGAAACATTTGATAAATATCGTGAAGAAATCGAGAAAGAACTAGCTGCAATAATTGCACTAATGAAGACTGACCCCAAAATAGATAGTAAAAACATTTTTGCAATTGGCTTCTCAAATGGGGGGTTTTGGGCTAGTTACCTGGCGGGTAAAGGCATAGTCACTGCAGCAGCATCGCATTATGGTGTCTGGAAAGCATGCTGGGGTTTAGATTGTTTCAATGATCACCCGGTGAAATATTTTTCCTCAACGAGTTCACCCTTGTTAGCCCTCCATGGCTTGCAAGATAGTACACAACAAATCGAATATTATCATGACGCACATACCGAAATTAAAGACACGCCTAATTTTGAAGACCACATTTATGAGGATGGGGGTCACGTTTGGGATTGTTTCGCATATATTCCAAAATGGCTTCTTGAGAGGCGTCCAAAAAGAATGCCTCGCCTACTAGAAAGATTAAAAGAAGTTTGTGCTGATAAATTTGATGGTCCAAACAGAGAAATAACCGACGATGCTCTTAAAAGGACCATTGATTTCTTTAAAAAGAACGCAAAATAATAGAAATCGTATTAATATTATACCCCGATATCTAACAGATATTCGCAAATGTAATAAGGTGTTTAAGGAAATTACAAAGGCTGTTGAGAACGGCTGCCGCTCATAATTTGCCCTGTCCTCGAAGCATAAATAACCTGTTGGATGTTATCGTCTCTGAAGAGTCGATCGAGCCGGTGTGTACGTATCTAAGACCACAGAAGCTATCGCTTACAGGTGGTCCTCATAGGCAATCGCCTAGCTCCGTATTAGCTACTCATCCCAGACATTCTCTGCCAGACTTCCCCGTATGAGACGCCTGACCGCCACACTCTGCCTGACTGTTGCCCTGCTAAATATAATTGGTTCAGGGTCACGATGCCTAGGAGGAGGAATAGACACCGTGACCCCGATGAGTGTGCAGCGAGGCAAGGAGAAACTCGCTGAACAATTGTTATTATCAATGAAAAGGTGGCTTATTCAGGGCTTAAATAAGGTAAAGTTAGGAAACATCATTAACTGCATCACAAGTCCCTTCAGCAGCCCTTCAACCCTTTCCGCATGCACTGATCCGCAAGGACATTCGCTTTTTTGATTACGCCTGGTTTCTGAGCGCCCTCCAGGAATGTCTTAACGTCCTTATTCATACTAGGGTGTTCCAAGCCTATTCTGTTGGCTAAGACCCACCACATAATGGCTTTAACCTTCTTATCAGGACCTGCTTCCCTCTGTTTGCGACTAATAGCATCCAGAGTGAGGATGACAACGCCCAAGAATACCATTGCCACTGTGTTCTTGTACTCTGCGGCTTTTCGATAAAGCCTGTAGGCCTTCAAGCACGCTTTCGTATTGTGACAATCATAATTGGATTTTCTAAGCCTACGACCCTTAGCCAAGTAGACTTTTCCAAGTTCACGCCTTGCAATGAGGTTCCCCTGTGCCTCAGCCCTGTGAAACCATTTCGCAGCCCGATTAAGGTTTTGTTTCACGCCATGTCCTTCAAGATAGATGACGCCCAGGTTGGACTGAGCGGCGGCATAACCCTTGAGTGCTGCAAGGCGTGTCCACTTCAATGCTTCCTTGTAATTAACGGGGGTGCCTAGGCCTATGGCTAACATCGTACCGAGGTTAGCTTGTGCTTCAGGGTCATCATTCTCTGCACCCATTCGGACCCATCGAAGAGCTTCTTTAAAATCCTGTGGCATCCCCTCTAGACCATTTTTGTAGATCTCAAATAAATTACTTTGAGCGCTGATGTCTCCTTTCAAAGCAGCAGTTTTTAGGGAACGAATGATCAGGCTTTCGGATGCTTCAGGTGTTTCTGGATCTTTTACGCATCGTTGATTGAGCATATCCTCAATAGTCCCTTTAGGACATTGAGCACCAACCCCAGCGCTTGCATGAATCCAGAGATTGTATCGACTCAAATCTCTAATTTTCTGATCTTTGCTATATATGGTTTTCTTCCACAAACAATTCGCAGCTTCCCTGTCTTTGGGAAAGCCAAGTTTGCCTTGGTCCAGAAGAACAGCTAGCTCTGCCATGGCAAAATCTCTTTGCCATTGGGTTCTTGCTTTTCCACCAACCGACTTGGCACCCAAGGCAAATAGACCTGCCATGACAACAGGGTTCGTTATTCTTCCGTTCTTTAGACGTGGGCTGTACCCATGGATTAAAAGCGCCCCAATGAACTCGACGAAATTAAAATCGTGTAACCGGGCAAACTGTGTCAGCCCTGTTTGTAATCTTGCAGAGTAAGGTTGATCGACGAGTGAACACCATTCATTGGCTGGTATGATCTTCCTCCCGATGGATGATCTTAATTCAGGGTCACGAATATAGAGGCGCCACTCACCCTTTGAACCAACACCATAGTGGAGCATCGGTTTAAAGTTTTTGTTCGGATCCCTATCTATTAAGGCGGCTTCCAAATTACTAAGTATTACGGTGCAAAATACGAAAACAATCGGGAATCCTCTTTTTATCATTGGCAGCTGACCATTGAACCTCGGTCTATCCAACAATTTTCATCTTGCTGGTTCATTAATTTGAGCGCTATCTCAGCTTGATAATCGTAATAAAAGAGACATTCGTAATAGCTCCCTTTGTAGCCAGGAAATCTAACGATGTGTTTTGGTTCAAGTTCTTTGATCTGATCCTTCATGGTACAGCCTGACCGTTCCCAGCCTCTTCTAAGATCGGGCTGAGCGATTTTAAATTTTGCGTTTCCGCAGGTTTAGATATTGTTCCATATAGTAGCCCTCCGTCCTCAACAGAGAGGCTCCCATATGAAACATCCCCCTCTATTCTCCCCCCCTTCTGAATTTTGAGATTGCCCGAGACTTGCGCATGGCCAGTGAAGGTGCCGGATACCGAAAACTCTTTTGTTTTTATGGTACCTATAAGAACTCCATCGGGCATCACCTCGATAGAAATAGCGCTTATCTCTGCTTCAACTGACCCGTGAATGATAATCTGATCTGCTTCAACGACCTTGCCTGATAGAACAACGCCATTTCCAATTGATAATACGCCTTTGGCTTTAGGTTCTGTGCCAAGAATTGAATTGATAGAACTTAAGTTATCTTCATCTGTTTCATAGTTGACAGATTTCTTGGTTCTATCTTGTTCTGAAATTTGTCGGTTTTTGTTAGGACTGAATTTCGGGATATTTATGCCGGTCATGCCTTGGTCCTATTCAAATGCTGTTACGAACCTTATTACCCTTTATTAATTTGTTGATAATAAGGCCCGATTAAGGCTTTTCATGGGCTAAATTTCTGGCAATCTGGTTCGGGGTCACGATGCCTAGGGAGGGAATAGACACGATGCTGAGAGCCAGGCAACCGCTGCGATAGAGGCGAGGAAGAAAAAGGGCCTTACAGGAGCCAGTGACGAAGACGAAGACAAGTCGAATGCCGAGAAGCTAGAAGCTCTTGAGAAGGCACTGGCAGATGCAGGTATCACTCCCGACGAGATAGAGGAGATAGACGTCAAGAACATAGTCAACCTTGGCCATAAGGTAGTCTACCTGGAGCGGTCGATGGATTCGGATGCCTTCTTCTCCGTCGAGACAGAGGTTGGGAAGCTGTTGGTATATCTGAACAAGAACCACAAGGCGTACAAGTATCTAATCTCGACGTTGGACGGGTTGGAATACGATGAGGACGTATCGGAGGGAGAGCTGCGTTCCAAAGCTCATCAAGCCTCCAAGG
>CAJXDJ010000076.1 GCA_913052045.1 uncultured Dehalococcoidia bacterium | reverse complement strand
AGGTAGCACCCATTTCTATAGCTGTAACACAAACCTCACCGTCACCTTGAGCAAAATGTGCATCGCCAACCGAGTAGAGTCCTCCATAAACACTAACAGGGATGTAAAGACTTGAACCTTTGGTCAGCTGCTTAATGTCAGCATTTCCGCAATTTTCCCTAGGTGGCATAGTACGAAGACCCTCAGTGGCAACAGACCCATCACCTGGTACCGCATCAATTGGATCCGGTAGTAATGCATTGCCGCCACGATTTACAAGTTCCACCTCTCTCTTGTTCCACTCTCCAAGTTGTAGATGAGATGGAGCTAATCCAGCTGTGCCCATGAAACACATGGCAGGAATACGTACACCTGGTAAAGAGTCTGACGTTGCAAATCTTTCATCAATAGTCCAATGAACAATAAACGGATCTGTGTAGAGATCCTTCAGGAATCCTGTGTTTGGACCAAATCTCGTATAACCATGGTTTTCTGAAATAATGTCTAAATACTCTACCTCCAATAGGTCGCCTGGAGCTGCCCCCTTTATATAAACAGGGCCAGTTAATGGATGTACAACCCCACGCGGGAAATTTACTAGTTCCTTTACCGTAGAACCAAAAGGGATTAATCCGTCTGAAGCATCTCTGGTTTGCAATACGACCTCTTCTCCCTCTTCCACCTCAATTTTAGGCTCTACGTCCGGATGCCATCTGTTATGGCCAGTATTGGGCTGATCTCTCAGTCGTTTTTGTCGATCTATCTCAATGATTTGCATCCCTGTTCTCACCTTACTAATATCTATCGCAACGCTTCTACCGCCATATAAATTGCTTCTGACACTTGGTCAATTTGTTCATCTGAATGAGTTGTTGAAACAAAGAGCGCCTCTAACGGGGCAGGCGGCATATAAACACCGAATTTAAGCATACTGTGAAAAAAGGCTCCATATGCGCTAGTGTCACAGCGACGTGCTGTAGTCCAATCTTTTACAAACTCCTGATCGGTTATAAACAAGGTCATCATAGATCCTACCCTGTTTACTAGAACGTTTTTCTCTATTTTACTGAAGGCATCCACAAAAACCTGGCTTAGCTTAGATCCATTAAGTTCCAGTTGTTGATACACACCAGGTTCCTGTAATAACTCCAACGTGGCTATCCCTGCCGTCATTGCTACTGGATTACCCGAAAGGGTACCAGCTTGATACACCTGGCCAAGAGGGGATACTAACCTCATAATATCTTTAGAGGCCCCGTAACAGCCCACAGGCAATCCGCCTCCTATAATTTTTCCAAGGCATGTTATATCTGGTTTAACCCCATAAAAGGATTGAGCTCCACCATAAGCAACTCTAAACCCGGTTATAACCTCATCAAAAACTAATAGAGAATCGTTATCAAGTGTTAATTTTCGCAATCCTTGGAGAAATCCCTTATCCGGAGGGATAACACCCATGTTCCCAGCGACTGGCTCCACTATCACACAGGCTATAGATCGCCCCTGAGATTGGAACAATCCCTCAACCATTGATAGGTCATTGTACTCAGCGATGAGCGTCTCCTTAGCAAATGAAATAGGTATACCAGTGCTGTCAGGAATACTATCACCAAGCATAGAAGAATTACTCTTAACTAAAAATCCATCACCGTGCCCATGATACCCTCCACTAAATTTAATAACCTTATCTTTTCCAGTGTAAGCGCGAGCTAAACGGATAGCAGACATGGTAGCCTCAGTGCCTGAATTAACGAATCTCACCATTTCTATTGAAGGAATAGCTTTAACTATTTTTTCGGCTAATTTAGTTTCAACTTCGGTAGGGGCACCAAAACCTGTACCTCTAGTAATAGCCTCGTGAATCCTCGGTAAGATAGCAGGATGAGCGTGCCCGTGTATAAGAGGGCCCCATGAACCCACGAAATCTATGTATTGGTTGTCGTCAACATCCCAGACTATGGAACCCTTCCCGGATTTTATAAAAAGCGGTACGCCACCTACAGCTTTCCACGAACGGACCGGACTATTAACCCCTCCAGGAATGTAGTTTTTGGCCATATCGAATAATTTATCTGACCTACTTCTATTCATCCTGTCCTTCTACTCCTATACCATAAACTTTCTTCATTATTTCTACATGGAGTGGATTTATTGGATCTTTCAAGGCAGCTATAGGTTTATGCATAAATTTGTCGACTATCGATAAACTTAATCTTTCGATAATCCTAGTTTCTTCAAAACTCAAATTAGGTAACCGCAAAAGTGCCTTTTCTAGTTCCGTCTTACGTATTGTTTCTATTTCTTCTTTCATCCGCTTTATAACGGGGATCGCCTCTAAGGAAGAAAACCAGCGATCAAATCTGTCGACCTCCTCGTTTATGATAAATTCGGCTTCACACACAGAATCTTGCCGATTTAGTCTATTTTGTTCAACAATATTTTGCAGATCATCTAGATTATATAATTGAACATTATCTAGTTTCGCTATTGCGGGATCCACATCCCTAGGTACGGCCAGGTCGAACACAAACAGTGGCCTATTATTCCGTTTGGTAAGACTCTCAACCATATTTCTCTTTGAAAAAACGTGCCCAGGCGAGTTTGTTGAACATATAACTACGTCCGCGTCGATCAAAGCATCCCATATCTTTTCAAATGGAATACTTGATCCATTAAGTTCCTCGGCTGTTTCTTTAGATCGAGCTAAAGTTCTGTTGGAAACATTCAGTTTTCCCACGCCTAGTGATGATATCGCGCGACCTATGGCCCGACCAACCTCACCTGTGCCAACGAGTAAAACGGTACTATTACTCAAATCTCCTACAATGCTCTCTGTGAATTTTGCTCCGGCAAAACTCACAGAGAGCGAGTGCCGGCCAATACTAGTTTCGTCTCTTACTCGGCGACCCGCCCGTAAAGCGTAATGGAACAGTCTCGAAATGGTAAGACCAGGTTTATTGGACCTTGATGCGACAGTTAGGGCTTGTCGTACCTGGCCCAAAATCTGTGGCTCACCAATGATCATGGAATCCAGACCCGAGGCAACTCCAAACAGATGACGAACGGCATCCATGTCGACCGAAGAATAAAGATACGGCCACAAGTTAAATTGATCTCTGTCATAAAATCCAGACAAGAACTTCAGAACAGTAGTCCTAGTTTCCTCGATGGAATCTGTAACTACGTAGGCCTCAGTTCGATTGCACGTAGATAAAATTATACCCTGCGGAACATAACTTCTAAATTCGGTAAGGGCCTGAGTGAGTCCCTCTCCAGAAAAAGAAAGCTTTTCTCTAATCTCTAGAGGGGCCGTTTTGTGGTTAAGCCCCATTAGCAAGATGCGCAAAAAAACCCCCTGAGACACACAGCCTAGATAATGCGATATGAGTGAACACTATTATCCTACTGCCTGAAAAGTTTCGCAACAATCACTTCACTGTGTAGGCATCTATTGCTCAATAAGTAACCCGTGTTGGCTCTCATATATTTTGCTGATAGAATTAGCTAGACTTCACCAAATCATCTTATAAAAACTGTCTGCCTGGAGAGCACCATGCGAATAATTAAACAGCCCGAGGTAGCAAAAGAAGAAGCTACTAATCGACCAATCTTCTTCGGAGGAAAAGTTTTTAGTCAGGGTTTTGTAAACTCCGATAACAGCAAATTCTTTAATATGGCTATGATTAGCTTCGAAAAGGGAGCCCGGAATAAGTTCCATGTACATTCGAGCGATCAGATTTTGTATGTCACGAATGGTACAGGTATAGTTGCAACTGAATACCAAGAATATATAGTCTCCTCTGGTACCACAATCCATGTAGCAGCTGGAGAAAAGCACTGGCATGGTGCAACAGACAATTCCGAGTTTACCCATATAACAATTACTTCAGTCGGAAGCACCACAGAGATACTATAGGGATAAATCTGACAACACTCACCAAAATCTGCGAGGTCTTTCCATGACTGAATCGTATTCCGAATTAAATCATGTCTCCTATGACCCCCTAGTGAAGGAATCTAGAGTAGCAAATCTCGGATCATTCATAACTCCAACGGAAAACTTTTATATACGAAATCATTATTTAGAGGTCCCGGATTTTTCAGAAACGACTTGGAATCTGGAGGTAAAAGGACACATCAATTCACCGCTCTCCCTTACTATGAATGCCATACGCGCTTTACCTAAAAAAGAATTGGACATAACTCTAGAATGTGCTGGTAATAGCCGGAGCTATATGATGCCAGAAGCAGAAGGTATTCAATTCAACCATGGCGCAGTTAGTACTGGAACATTTATGGGAGTCTCTCTCAATACCATCTTGGATCTTGCCGACCTAAAATCAACAGCTAAGGAAATCATATTTTCTGGAGGAGACTTAGGGACGGAAGAAGAGGATGGGGCGGTATTCTCCAATACACTAACCTACCAACGAAGTTTAACATTAGACCAAGTAAGGGATGAAAACATACTTTTGGCTTACGAAATGAATGGCTCTCCACTAACACGAGATCACGGATTCCCTTTAAGACTTATGGTACCCGGATGGTACGGTATGGCATCAGTTAAATGGTTAGTATCCATTGAAGCTACTGAACATTCTTTTAACGGATTTTTTCAGAAAAATCGTTATATTCTTGTCCCCGAAGGAGCAGAAGGCAGGACACTTGGTGAACCTGTAACGAAACTAGGTGTTAAAACTCTCATCTCAACACCTAGACACGGAGAAGTAATTTACAAAGGCCCATTTACCTTTAGCGGATTCGCGTGGTCTGGATGGGGTCTCGTCACTAAAGTAGAGATCAGCGTTGACGGAGGAACAACGTGGAACCAAGCCCGTCTAATTAATAACCAATCCCCTACAGCATGGCGTAAGTGGGAATTCACATGGCAAGCTAATAATACAGGCCATTTTATTGTGAAAGCCAGAGCCTACGATTCAAAAGGTAATGTCCAACCGAGCAATGTACCCTGGAACTTTAGAGGATACGCTAATAACTGCATACAATCTATCGCTATCAGAGTAGCCTCAAAGAGGCCTTAAGTTGAAGAATATAGGAATCAGCTTTAGCGGCGGTTTAGACCCCAGAGACGTGGCAAAATGCGCAAAACTGGCAGACCAATTAGGCTACAATTCCATATGGATAACTGAGGGAAATGGAGGTGATCAATTTTCTTTACTAACTGCCTGCTCCCTGGTTACAAAGACCATAAAACTTGGGACCAGCATTAGTAGCGTATATGTTAGAAGCGCGCCGACTATAGCCATGTCGGCAGCTTGTGTAGATGCGTATTCAGAGGGACGTTTGATCCTTGGGTTGGGTTCAAGCCACAAAATCCAGGTGGAAGGACAACATGGTCTAACTTATTCAAAACCATATAGTACAATCCTGGAAACGGTCCATATCATACGCACATTATTGCATGACGAATCTATTTCATATAACGGAGAAGTATATAGGCTCAACGAATTCAAACTTTCATTCAAGCCTTATCGTTCTGAAATTCCCATATATTTAGCAGCCG
>CAJXDJ010000075.1 GCA_913052045.1 uncultured Dehalococcoidia bacterium | reverse complement strand
TATTGCCCATTTAACACCAATCGCCTTAGCTTCTCGCAAGCCACTTTCAATTACATCAAGAGGTAACACATTCTTCTCGGTCTCTGAATAAACCGGATTGTCTATCTGTTTTCCTAACGCTATCAGTTGTTGTATGGCTGCCGGCCGCCTCAAGTCGCCCGCAATCAAGAGGGAGGATTGATTTTGACGCCTGAAATGTAGTGCCAACTTTGCTGCTGTGGTAGTTTTACCCGTTCCTTGCAATCCTACAAGCATTAATACTGATGGATCAGTTCCTTGTGTCTTAATACTATGATCTCCGGCTGACAGAATACTAGTCATTTCCTCTTTTACAATTTTTACAACTTGTTGACCGGGATTTAGACTATCTAATATCTCTCTGCCGATAGCTCGTTCCTGTATTTTTGCGATAAATTCCTTCACAACTTTAAAATTAACATCCGCTTCGAGCAATGCTACTCGCACTTCTCTAAGAGAGTTCAACACATCCTTCTCAGTCAAAATTCCACGGTTAGTGATATTCGCAAATATTTGATTAATTTTATCTGTAAGTAATTCGAACATTATTAAGGTGTTCCTATTGGTGACGAAAGAACATAATTAGCAATTTTTTTGAGGGCTTCCCATCGATCAATCGTTACAGCGGGTGGATGCGGAGAGAAAATCTTATTGATTTCTATCGTCCAGCCTTGGAATTGGTTGGGATGCGTGAAAATCGTCACATCCCCTAAGTCTGCCACGGCTCTGTCTATTTCCTCATCCTCGGAAAGTGTCTTTGCCAACAGTGAGGTATTTGCTTCGCCTCTCCAGGAAACATCGGTGACCTTCCCAAAGAGTGGGAACCTTTTTTTTCTGACCGTCTTGAGTTTCAGTTGTTTGTGATTCATGGGGATACTTTGATCAGGTATTCCAAAGACTACCCGATATCGTGCTGGACCGTTTTTGTCTTGTCTCTTTGTTCTGACTACGTTAATCCAACTGATTGGACTGTCTGTAAGTATGTCGATAAGCCCAAGAGAAGTTTTCCCTAACGGGTCCATCGCCCTTATCTTCTCTTCGGGTCTTTCCAAATCTCGGTCAACCATCTCGACCTGTATACCAGCAGCTTCTAGACTAGCAGCCATTCTATCCCTTGACTTATCACGTAACTTTTCCAGCATATAACTTCCCCCTCACAACGCCACTCTCAGCACTCGAACCACACCACAGAATAGATCTATGCGTACGGTGCCCCATTGTTCTTCAAACAATTCTTTGCAGTGATTCTAGTGTTGGACATGTGGGCCTATTTTAGGATGACCACCTTCAAAAGAGCAAGCTGATTTATGTTAAGAAGGGGGTTAGAATTGGGCCCCAGGTTATATTTGATTCCATTAAAGCTTAGTCTTCAAAACTTTCTGTCATATAAAGACGAGATGAACCCATTGGATCTCGAAGGCGTTCACGTGGCATGCCTATGTGGAGACAATGGCCATGGCAAGAGCGCCCTAATAGACGCAATCACTTGGGTGGTTTGGGGATATGCCCGCGGTAAATCACAGGATTCCTTAATACACTTTGGCGAAAGCGACATGTGGGTCGAATTAGAATTCCAAGCCCGCGAAACTAGATACAAGGTCATACGTAGACATTCTCGATCATCGCGCCGAGGGACAAATAGTAAAACTGACCTACAGCTCCAGCTAATGACCCCATCTGGATTTGAACCAATGACAGGAAATTCTATTAGAGAGACTCAATCTCACTTACAGCAATTGATAGGCATGGATTACGACACGTTTATTAATAGTGCTCTCTTACTCCAAGGTAGAGCCGACGAATTTACTAACAAAAGCCCTGGAGAACGGAAGGAAATTCTAGGAAAGATCTTGCGGCTAAATTTCTATGACCATCTCCAAGAAAAAAGCCGGAAACGAGTCATAGAACTGGATCGAACTGCGGGAGACATTGAAGCGACCTTAGTTTTCATGCAAAAAGAGACAGAACTTCGAGAAGAATATGAGAAAGAGTTGTATTCCATCAACCAAGAGATGGCAATTGTGACAAAAAATCTGGACAGACAAGCAAAAGAGATAGATAGATTGGAGATCGACATCAGAGAACTTGAATTAAAGGCCACCGAACTTCAGAACATACAAACGCAAATACCAAACAAAAAAAAAGAGTTGGAATATTTTGATCAGGAAATCACTAAGCGGTCCGAAACCATTGATAAATTCCAAAAGGTGATCTCTGTGCAACATCTGATAGAAACAGACTACAAAACCTTTGCACAAGCAATCAAATACAATGAAAATATGAATGATATACGCGTAAAAGTCGATGCCGAAAAGACGAGTTTGCAGCGCTTAAGAACACTGATAATCCAAGAAAAAATCCGGTTAGAAGAACGGATAAAGACTCTGAGCTTGAGAGACAAACAATACCTGGCTCCTAAAATCGAACAGGCTGGCTCAATCGAAAAGCTCCTTGGGACAGCTGAAACAGACTACAAAACGCTAAAAGATGAAGAGCACATTCTCAACCAAGACCGAGTTGTACGGGATCAACTGACTACTTCATTGGGTGAGATAAAAGCTTCTTTAGATCAAATTCAACAGGATGGCAAGGAAATAAGATCCAAATCCAATTTGTTAACAAAATCAACAGGGAATGCTGTCTGTCCAGTCTGTCAGTCTACCTTGGAAGATATTGCCAGACATAATTTAGAGGAGAATTTTAGGATTGATCTGGAAGAAAAATACAAACTATATGACATGAAGCAAGCACAATTAGAGAAAACCGAATCAGACAGAAAGTCTCTTGAAAAACATGTTCTGGCCAGAGAAGTACTCTTAAAAAACAAGCTACGGGCAATTGAACAAAAAATCAATACACTCGGTAGGGATTTAAGTGATTCTAACCAGGCAAAATCGGAGGCCGCAGAATCGGAAACAGAATTAGTTAAGTTACGTTATATTCTCGAACATGCGGAGTATGCCCAATCAGAACACTCTGAACTAACATCTATTGAGAAAACCTTGACCGCTCTCGCCTATTCTCCAGAGGAACATAATAAAACTGCACAAATACTGCAACAACTCCAGGGTATTCATGAAAAGCATCAAATGCTTCAAGAGGCGCTTAAAAACCTTTCTTCTGAACAACTGGCTCTAAACCATGCCAACAAACTCTCGTTATCTCGACGCGAAGAGTTAGACTTGATCCAAAAAACAATCGATGAAAGCATGGCACATGCTGATGATCTAGCCCAATTAAAGGACTCTCTAAAAAGTTCATACGATGTTGTGAACAAAATGAGAAAAGAACACGAGGTTCTTTTCGGACGAAAAACAAGCTTAGAAACTCAACTTAAAAAACTTGAGAATTTAGAACACCAAATATTAGATAAGGGCGCAGAAATAAACGCCCTGCGTACAGAGCTAGACTTATATAAGGAACTCAACGTTGCATTTGGCAGACAGGGAGTGCAGGCTCTCCTAATAGAATCCGTTTTACCACAGATAGAAGATGAAGCTAATCGACTACTGTCACGAATGACCGACGGGCTTATGACCCTCAAACTAGAAACCCAACGAGAGTTAAAATCGCGGAAGGGTGATTTTACCGAAACACTGGATATCACCATAAGTGACCACCTAGGACCACGTGATTACGAACTATTCAGTGGAGGTGAGGCTTTTCGGATTAATATCGCCCTAAGAATAGCTCTATCCAAGGTCTTGGCTCGCCGTAGCGGAGCGCCACTAAGTACTCTTTTTATCGACGAAGGATTTGGAACTCAAGATGCGGCTGGACGAGAAAGAATTTTGGACGTCTTACGCGCTATAGAAAATGACTTCCAACAGATCATTGTGGTTACACATTTAGACGAACTAAAGGAGTCCTTCCCCGTCCGGATACAGGTGGAGAAGCGAAACGGAACGTCCACGTGCTATATTGCCTAATAAGACATCCACGAAGGAAAATTAGAATTCATGGATGCTTTATAATTCGAGAGGTTTCAAATCTGTTGATGGTATGAGATGTGGCTCCGTCAAATCCTGTACATCTTGCAAAGTCCAGCCTGGCGCCAATTCTTTAATCAACAATCCGCTGGACGTCACTTCAATCACTGCGAGATCGGTAATCACCAAATCTACGCACTCTTTGCCCGTGAGCGGGAATGAACACTCTCTGACCAATTTGGGATTGTTCTCTTTATCAGTATGCTCCATAGCTACTATTACTTGCTTGGCCCCAACAGCCAAATCCATCGAACCACCTATATTCCCAACACCTCTTTTAGGTAACATCCAATTTGCTAGGTCGCCCTTTTCCGACACTTGCATACCACCCATAACTGAGACATCAATATGACCGCCCCTAATCATTGCGAAAGCTTCATCAGAACTAAAAAAGGCCATGCCAGGCACATTTCCCAAAAATTGACCTCCCGCATTGACCAGATCAACATCAGGGTTCAACTCGTCTGCTAATGGACCATAATTAAGAAGCCCATTCTCTGCTTGAAATATTATGGGCCCGGGATTGCATACAAAGTCTGATACCAGGGTGGGAATACCTATTCCAAGATTAACATAGGATTTGTTGGCCAATTCTTTAGCCACACGCATAGCGATAATGTCCCTAGTCAAGCGAGGTTTAATCATCAGTCAACTCATTAATTGGAACAAAAGGGGAGAAATCAGTATGTCTTACGACTATACGATCTACAAAAACTCCAGGAGTTATGATTTCGTCTGGGTCTAGCTCCCCAGGCTCAACTATCTCATCCACTTCAGCAATTGTTACCTTAGCTGCTTGAGCCATAAGAGAATTAAAATTTCTCGAGGTGCCTTTATAGACCAAATTGCCTTTAGTATCAGATTTAAACGCACGTATGAAAGCGAAATCACCCACTAATGCTTCCTCTAAGATGAACTCTTTGTTTTCTATAATTCTACTTTCCTTACCATATTCTACTATCGTACCAATTCCTGTGGGGGTAAAAAAAGCACCAACGCCAAAGGCTCCAGCTCTCAAGCGTTCGGCCAACGTACCCTGTGGAACTAGCTCCAAGTCTACTTTACCGTCCGATAACGCCTTTTCAAATGCAGATGGTCTCGAAGGAGACGGGGAAACCGGGAAGGAAGCTATTACCCTTTTTACTTGGCCAGACTCTATCAGAATACTGTGATCAATAGCTTGCAGGCCTGAAAACGGTGGTTGTCCAAAAGAAGAAACCCTCGCTATCCCGGCCGTATTACTCACTAAGGTTAGATCTCTCGCCCCTTGGGCTCTAAGAGACACCATAAGGAAATGTGACATCCCACCCAATCCCCCAAACCCATCCATCAGAATAACTGCTCCATCAAAAATATCCTCCAAGGCGTGGTCTACATTTCTGAATATCTTGCTATGTGACACCACAGAGTTTTTTCTAAAATCTATCTCAACAACATCCTTTGGAATAACCAATGCTGGTTCGGTGATATCCTGTATCTCAATTGGAGACCAACCCGGAGCTGTTTCTCGCAATATCAATCTCTTGTCTTTCACCTCAAT
>CAJXDJ010000074.1 GCA_913052045.1 uncultured Dehalococcoidia bacterium | reverse complement strand
TAATCTTTCTATTTAAATTTGTAATAATTTTTTTTTTATTAAATAAATCTGTATCTAGATTTCTAGTTAATTGAATTTTTTCAGCCTTGCTAAATTGTCCATCGAGGAGTTTATTATACCTTTTTCGACCGAAGTCAAAAGATCAACAATCGTATGATTTACAGGCGTTGACATGCCAATTTGCGAGCCTTTCTCAACCACATATCCGTTTAAGTAATTGATTTCAGTTTTACGACCCTTCATCAAATCTTGAAGCATCGATGGTAGGCCTTCTCCTCTTTCACTCGAACGGAGGGCCATTTCAGTTTCCACATTTTTCATGGCTGCGCCCATGTTTTCGTCGGCCTCAAGGTAAGACTTTGCAGAAATCCCGTTGATGTTTTCAACTTCAAATCCATGATTCATGCCCACTCTGATTGATTCTGCTGCTATTCGAATGAGTATGCGTCTCGTTGCAGGGTTTCTCCTAACTTCCGCGGAACTTAATCCCGTAATTCCTGCCATGGGATTGACCATGCAATTTACAACGAGCTTAGACCATCTTTCTCCCCAAGTATTGTTTGTAATTTTGCTTACACCTACGTGGGACATGAGATCTTTGAGCTCTATTAGTCGTGGAGTAGATTGTCCGTGAAGTTCGCCCACAGTAACTGCCAGTGCCTCTGGATCATTGGTACGAATGACCTTGCCAGGTTCGTACATTCCTCCGCCAAGGGTCAGTACACAGGCTAGAATTTTGTTAAAACCCGCTAATTTAGCGATCGTGTTATCGTTGATGCTGTTTTGGGCTGATACGAAAGCACCATGTGGTTTGAGATATGGGAGCATCAGTGTTGTGGCCCAAGCAGTATCATAGGACTTTACACAAATAAACACCCAATCGAACATCTTGGGAATCGTACAAAGCTCATGGATATGTATAGCATCGACTGGCACCAAATGATCTCCGTGTGTGCCGCTGATTGTGAGGCCAGAGGTTTTCATCACTTCGACATTCTCTGGCCATTGATCGATAAGAGTTACGGCATATCCCGCTTGAGTTAGTGGGCCACCGATAGTAGCCCCGATAGCCCCGACGCCTAAAATAGCTATTTCCCTATTCCCCATTGTTATACCTACTTTCTCCCCTTTTTGGAGATAAAATCCTTGAACCCCTCTTCTATTGATAAACCTTTAAAACGCTGTTCTCTTGCGGCGTGTTCGGCGTCCCATTGCTCCTTCAAAGTGCGCCCCAATCCTTCTAGAACCAGGGCCTTAGTGCCTTGGACTGACGTTGGATAGTTAGCAGCAATCAGGTTGGCAAGCTCTCTGCTCTTCTGTAGTACCTTGTTGGCAGGAACTAGATGATTAAGGAGACCGATGCTGTGAGCCTCTTCGGCCGTTACGACGCGGCCAGTGTACAGGAGTTCCTTTGCCTTTGGCCATCCAATTAAATTGGGTAGGGTCCAGGTGGCATTGAGCTGACCGTAAGCTGCTGCCAGAAATCGAAACTTTGTTAGTTCGCAACCCACCAGAAAATCTAAGGATGTAGCCATGACACTTCCTCCCCCATAACACAGGCCGTTGAGTGCGCCTATTATGGGTTTTGAACAAGTGGCAAGTTTCCATTGGGTTGAATATCGTAGCTTTTGGTTTTTTGTGTGATCTTCAACGCTCAATTCCCGCATTTCGTGTATATCTGCTCCGGCACAAAAAGCCCGGTTTCCAGATCCAGTAATTATTAATACACGTATCTCCTCATCGGCTTCCATATCGTCAATTGCGAGGCCTAGCTCGCCAATCAATTGCAAGTTCATGGCGTTCAAGACGCTAGGCCTATTTAATGTCAGAGTGCCTATTCCGCCGGATTTGTTAATAAGAACAGTATTAGAATGCATGGTTTCGTTAAATATGGTTTTAGTCTAAGGACATAATAACGGGGGTTGGAGCAAGGTTCAATCGGATGATAAGAAATAGAAAATTGTTGGGCTGACATTTACTTGCCGTTCAGTTTTATCGGATCCATCCGTAACAATCTGGCATTAATATCCACTGCAAAACCTATCCTCATTCTCGGGCTTGGGGTCGACTAGTTTAGACGTATAGGATGAGCCTTTCAAAAAGGATTAAGTTAATGAATAGGAGTTTCAAAACAAGAAAGCATTTATCAGTAACCTTATTTGCAATGGCGATATGATAAGCTAGGCTCGTATGTCTGTGTATAGTCAGGAGGCGGCATAAAAATGGAAATTATATGGATATTAATTGGGGCTGTTGTCGGATGCAGTGTATCAGTTTTGATTATTTCTAGGTTGGGGATTCAAGGGAGGACAGAGCAGGTCATTTCCAGAATGTTCGATTCTCTGGCAGCTGATGCATTACGAAAGAATAATGAAAGCTTTCTCCAATTGGCTAAGGAATCATTGGGTAAGGATCGAGCTGAGGCTAAGGGAGATCTCGAATCCAGAAAACAAGCGATAGAATCAATCCTAAAACCACTTGGTGATCACCTGCATGTACTAGAAAAAACTCGAAGTGCGGATTATGGTAGCTTGGAACAATTGATAAAGACCGTACAGGAAGGGCAGGTGACATTAGAAAAGGAAACTAGAAACCTAACGAATGCTCTTCGAGTTCCACATATTGGTGGGAAATGGGGGGAAATTACGCTTCGAAGGGTGGCTGAATTAGCTGGCATGGTTGATAGGTGTGATTTTTATGAGCAGATGTCAGTAGAGGACAGTGATAAGAATTTGAAACGCCCCGACATGGTTGTGCATCTACCGAATGGTCGCAACGTAGTTGTAGACGCTAAAACCCCGTTAAATGCGTATTTAAACTCGATAGAAGCGTCGTCAGACGAGGAAAGAGATAAGGCTCTTAATGATCACGCCGCTCAAGTGAAGGCTCGAGTCTCGGAGCTATCTGGCAAGGGATATAGAGATCTATTTGAGACGACCCCGGAATTCGTCGTTCTTTTTCTGCCAGGAGAGCCTTTTCTTGGTGCGGCGCTTAGAAAAAGCCCAGATTTGTTGGAAAAGGCATTTCAGTCGGGAGTGGTTATAGCAACTCCATCAACTCTAATTGCTCTTCTTCATGCGATTTCGCGGGGATGGAACGAACAAAAGCTTGCACAAAATGCCCGCGAAATCGCCACAAAGTCTGAGGAGTTGTTTACAAGGATGATAACGTGGGTAAAACATTATGAGACGATGGGTTCAAATTTAGATAAGGTGGTGAAATCCTATAATAGTAGTGTTGGGTCTCTCGAAAACCGGGTTTTTCCATCGGCGCGAGCAATACAACAATATTTGGGGAAAAGAGGAACTGAACTAGACCAAGTGAAAGTGGTAGAAACTTCAGTAAGGCGTTTCAATGACTCTAATCCAGAATGAGATGATTGGCTTTGACTCGTTTACCAATCGAATTAGGTTACGAAAGCAGCTTGAATCTATATTTGCTGCTTAGGTTTGTTACTGATTATGGGCAGTTAGTTTAATCGGGTTAAAGAGTTGGCTTTGTTGATACGTCAAGTCCTGCAGCCGTAGAATTGCGAATATTGAAGTATCAGATCATGTGTTTGGCAGGAATTTAAATAAGACGTGGAGGACCAATGGCCTTTTTTGACGTAAAGACTAGAGAATCCAAGGAGATAGTAGCTGGTGCTCAGATCCGAACATTCTGGGGGGAACAAACTTTACTTTCATTGGTGGATATCGAACCTGGTGTAGAGGTTCCTTTGCATACTCACCCTAACGAACAATCTGGGATTATACTTAACGGCGAATTGGAAATGGGGATAGAAAAAGAAGTAAAGATATTGAGCGAAGGTGACATTTACATTATTCCAGCAGGTGTGGAACATTATGCAAAGTCTTACTTGGGCAAAGCACAAGTTTTGGACATATTCACACCTGTCCGAGAAGATTATAAATACTGAGGGGCATTTTTAGGAGAATTTCTATGGCGGAACCCAGTTTTGACTATCAACGCATTATGGCGATTGTTGCCCATCCAGATGATGTCGATTTCTTGATGGCGGGATCTGCTGCAAAATGGAGTTCGGAGGGTCGTGAGATCAATTATGTACTTTGCACAAGTGGGGATACTGGTACTGCCAATCCTGACATGAGTACAGATAAACTGGCATCAATCAGAGAGCAAGAACAGCGGGCGGCGGCAGATGTCGTGGGGGTCAAGGAAGTGGTATTTTTGAGATATCCTGATAATACCTTGCAAAACACCATACCGCTTAGGAAGGACATTGTACGGCAGATAAGGCGACTAAAACCTGAGGTTGTGGTGTGCGGCAATCCGCTTTCTTATTTCACTCCTTGGGGCCTTAATCATCCTGATCACAGGGCATCGGCTGCTGCGGCACTAGAAGCTGTTTTCCCTTCTGCTCGTGATTACCATTCGTTTCCTGACCTCATTAGAGAGGGATTCCCACCACATAATGTCCAAGAAGTCTTAATAGAGGCATATAGCAATGACGAGGATTTCGTAGTTGACGTTTCTGGGACGTTTGAATTGAAATTATCTGCCCTGAAGATGCACGAGAGCCAAGTGGGAACGGATCCGGCCAGGTTGAGGCAATTTGAGAAACAACTTAGGGAAGGATATAGTAGGATTGGGATTAAGATAGGAGTTATATACGCAGAACCGTTTAAACGAATATCTATTCTTTAAACATGGCCAAGATTATAATTATTAGTTCAATCCACGGGAGAAATTTCTTTTGGGTAAATGATTAGCCTATTGAAGTATGTCTACAAAATTGGTTAGGCAATAATCAATGGACTAGTCTGCCCGTCACTTAAGAATCCTCGCAGGTTGCACACACATAATCATGCGGGTGATCGATCACAGTGCTTGCCGGAACATTGCGTTTTCGACCGCATTTGATACAAATGGCAGTTTCCAGCGCGGACCCCTGTTTATGCGACGAACTGGAGTTCGTGCCCCTAAAGCCAACATACGCTATGTTGGCTTTCTTTTTCAATTGGAAACGGTCCCGGTCTTTTCGTTTACTCAACTAGGGTCATCCATTGAGTGATAATCAAACTACTTTAGGGAAACCTTAGCGCCTGCTTCTTCTAGCGTCTTTTTGATTTCCTCACCCTCTTCATTTACAACAACGAAATAATCATAAGCGTCAATGTAAGGACAACGCCATTTTCCTATTTTGCATAACCATGAGTCCTTCTTTTTGTCGGCGGCATAATTGGTGACCGCGGTTTCTTCCGTAAAGTTATTTATTACCCCGAAAGCGTGAGCTAAATAATATTCAAGCCCGCTAAGCTGAGCGTCGGTAAACTGAAGCTGCTGGAGAGGCTTCCTAGGAAAACGCAAAAATTGAAATTCAACAGTAGGCTTGTACCCCTTCCATTCTTTTTTGGAAGCGAGCGTATAAACCATTGCTTGGATATTAGAGTGGAGCTCTTCACCACGAAATTTATTTTTACTACTCTTATAATCTACAATTTTGATTTGTTTGGTCTTTTTATAAACTATAGGCTTATCGATAAATCCTCTTATTTTATACGGAGGGTTCTTGTTATCGAGCATGAACTCGTGCTCAGGCTTATCCACTGTACCTCCCGCCCC
>CAJXDJ010000073.1 GCA_913052045.1 uncultured Dehalococcoidia bacterium | reverse complement strand
AATGGCTTCCGCTAAGGCTTCGGAACAGCTTTTGGCCCGTAATAACTACCTAGGCCCATTACACGGAATCCCATATGCTATTAAGGACCAATTTTGGACCAATGGTATACCAACAACAGCCGGTTCAAAGGTGCTGGCAAATTTCGTGCCAACAGAGGATTCCACTGTTATTGCGAAAATGAATTCAGCTGGGAGCATCCTGTTAGGCAAACTAAACTTAAGCGAGTTTGCTACGGGAAACAGTATAATTCACGAGTGGGGCACCCCCAGAAATCCATGGGATCTCGATAGAAACCCTGGAACTTCAAGTAGCGGCTCTGGATCTGCTACAGCATCCTTTCTTTGTGCGGGTTCAATTGGTGAGGACACCGGGGGATCCATTAGAGGTCCCGCAAACAATTGCAGTCTAGTCGGCTTAAGGCCGACATACGGACTGGTTAGCCGCTACGGCATGATAGGGGCATCCTGGTCCAACGACATAGCTGGCCCGATCGCCCATACCGCGGAGGATGCTGCATTAATACTTCAAGCTATAGCAGGACAAGATCCAAAAGACCCGTACACAAGTAGCCGAACTCCCCCGGATTATTTCGGGCAACTAAGGATAAACACCAGTGGACTAACTATTGGAGTCATTAAAGAAGCGATGTACGCATCATTCATAACCGATGAAGTAAAGGAAATAACCGAACAAACATTATCTAAGTTCATAGATCTTGGTTTTTCCGTTACAGAGGTTTCGATCCCTTTGTTGAAATACACAGCAGCATTAAACCGGATTTTCATCGAAGTCGAGGCGGGTCACATGCACAAAAGCGGTCTCGAAAACCACTTCCACGACTATGATCACAACGTTAGAACTGACTTTTTAACAGGCTTGGTTCTACCAGCACAATTATATTACAAGGCTCAACGAATTAGGGAAGCAATACGTGGCCAAGTCCGTAAAGCACTGGATAAAGTAGACGTACTTGCCCTACCTGGCTCTTCGGACGTACCGCCACTTATAGATCATCATGTTGGTATAAATAGCAAACAACACGCGATTGCCAGGATGACTGGACGTAGAAGTTTAAATGGGACATTCAATTTAGCCAGCGTTCCTGCCCTAACATTTCCTTCCGGTTTCGTTACATCTACAGGTAAAAAGTTGCCAGTTGGATTCCAGATTGCAGGTAAACCGTTTTCTGATGGGCTGTTGTTGAGGATTTGTCACGCGTACCAACAAGTGACAAATTGGCACAAAGAAAAGCCTCCAATTTGATACACCGGAATCCTTAGCATACTCAAGTCTCAGTGATTCGGATAAATTAACCCTAATCAAACTTGACATATAGTAAACGTGTTATATACCATCGGCCTACCGACGAGTCGGAATTTTATAAAGCGGGCTCAGTGTTAGCCCCCCAGGAGGTGAAGAATGGATTATGATTTAACAAGTAGGGCGATGGCAGGTACCTGTCTGAACTCGATACCTCGATAAAGACCAACTAGCATACCACGCAAGCAATTCGGGTTCGGGCAAGTGCCTGTCATCGCCCTGGCTCGGTCTCTGGCTTGATGCTAATAGCAAGAACTAGCCAGCGACTCACCCGATAAGTATTGCCAATAGAGAAGCCCTGCGGGCTTCTTTTTTGTTAAGTGTCGCTTATATGTTAAGGGCTAATGGGTATAAGTAGTATCAGCATATTAAGAAGCAGAAGTATATAAATCCCCTTTTTGTTCGAGTTCCAGGACTTCCCTAGAATTCATTCCAAGCAATCCCGTTAGAACTTCCTTCGTATGTTGCCCTGGTACGGCAGCCGGCCCTATCCTAGGTGCACTACGACTCAACTTTATATTATGGCCTGAAACATACATCGTCCCAGCAATAGGATCTGGTACTTCTACCAAAAGCTCCCTATCAAGCAAATGGGGATCTTTGGTGGCCCCAGGAATATCATTCACAGCATTTACAGGAATGCCAACTGAAGAGATTAGCTCTTCTGATTCCTTAGTACTTCGTTCTTGAAACCAAGCAATTAATTTTTCTTCAATTACAGATTCGTTGGCCTCCCTCCCCTCCCTAGTAGTGAACCGCTGGTCATTGATCCAAGTGGGTTCACCAATAATTTCGCAAAACCGCGGCCAGATATTATTTGATTGAGCAGATAGTAATATCCAGCCATCCTTTGTCTTATATATATTGGAGACTCCCCTTCCATTACCTTGTCTTTTGGTATCTATGCCCTGGCCCAAAAACGCCGAACATTGTATCTCGGTCATAGTGTATCCGGTATCAGCAAGACATACATCAACACACTGCCCCTCACCCGACACTTGTCGTTCGTACAACGCTGCTAGAGTCCCAATGGCCGCATGAAGAGAGGTGATTCGGTCTATAACTGGGTTGAAAGTGCGAATAGGAGGCATACCTTCAAACCCATTCAACATCATCATCCCACTAATTGCCTGCCCTATGGGGTCGAAGCCGATGCGATCTCGATGGGGACCATATTGTCCATAAGCTGATACGTTTACCATGATTATCCTCTTATTTAATGCTTTAAGGGTTTCATAGGAAAAACCCATTTTATCCATTGTCCCTGGCCTGAAGTTTTGGACCAATACATCACTAACTTTGACTAATCGCCGTAGAATATCCTTACCACCATCAGATCTCAAATTTATGCCAACACTCTTTTTTCCAGAATTATACTGGACCCAATAGGCGCTTTGCCCTCTAACAAATGGGCCATGATCTCTACTTTCATCACCACCTGGTTTTTCAATTTTTATGACTTCCGCACCAAGCCGGGACATTACCAGACTAGCTCTAGGGCCTGCTTGATAACGACCCAAATCCAAAACCCTAACTCCTTCGAGCGCTGCAGTAGGCATAGAGATGCCTCCAAATGATAATTTGAGTAATGCTACCACAGGGGTAATGACCTGTCATGAGCCTCATCAACAACGGGTGACCTATACGGCGCAGCTTGATATAATTTGTGCGTACGCTGTAGAAAGGAGAACTAAAAGCAAATGATTTCTATATTTGTGACAATAAGAATTAAATCGGGGTTCTTTGATCGTTTTGTCGATGCGGTATACGACGACGGAAAGGGGTCAGTTCGTGACGAAGACGGTTGCTTCCGTTTCGACGTTCTAAAAAGTTCTTCCACACAGAACACCATACACCTCTACGAAGTATACCGAGACAATGCAGCTTTAGAAGCACATAGGAGTTCCCCCCACTACATTAAATGGAGATCTACGGTCGAGCCGTGGTTCGATGGTCCTCCTGAAAGAGTGGAAATGGAAACTCTTTTCCCGTCAGATGAAGGGTGGGAACATCAGAAACCCAGCCTGCTGAAATGGTAACTGATAATTCACCCTTAAAGGATCATTCAAAATAATCAAAAATTAGAGGATCTATCATGAATAAACGTATAGAGACCCACGAGCATATTTCTTCCCATTTTGAAGAACATCTCGGCAGAGTTAGGGAATTTATGGCACAACCAAGTGTAAGTGCAGAGAATCTTGGGATGGATGCGGCCGCCAAGCTCCAATTAAAGTATTTCCAACAATTAGGCTGTAAAGAAGCTGAAATTATAGAAACTGGAGCTATACCATCTGTTTGGGGATACTATGATGCCGGCGCCCCCAAAACCCTAGCTGTCTACAGCTACTTTGACACAAATATAGTAGGAACTGGATGGAATGTAGACCCATTCGACGCGGTCGTCTCAAGCCATGATCCTTTCAAGAAAGTGGTATATGGCAGGGGTGCCAACGCAAAGGGTGGATTTATTTCATTTTTAAACGCTTTAGAATCTATAAAAGCTGTGGACGGTAACCTCCCTGTGAACCTCATGTTTGTAGCCGAAGGTGAGGAGTTTGTTGGAAGTGAACACATTCCAATGATTATAGAGAAATACCGGCATCACTTAAGCAATGCCGATGCCTGTATCGTGCCAGGAGCATGTCAAAACGTCAATGGAGATGTAACCTTGTTTCTGGGCAACAAAGGCAATCTACATATAGAATTAGAGTGCTCGGGGGATTCATGGGGTAAAGGCCCAAGCGGAGGTCCAGTCCATTCATCTGCACAATGTGTGGTCGATAATCCAGTATGGCGAATGGTTAAGGTGTTGGAAAGTCTTTTTGACCCAGACACTAATCGTGTGAAAGTAGAAGGTTTTTACGATGGACTCATTTCCGCCGATGACGGGGATTTAACTCTCATTAATAGGCTTGCTGAGAAATATAAAGGGCGAGAGGAAAGAGCCATCCCAAGTTTGGCGCCTGGTCACGTCGAGCATTTTATTAACGGAGAACGTGGAAGCGACCTATTTCATCGCTATTGTTTCCAGCCAACCATGAACATCAACGGATTAAGAGCAGGATATACCGGCCCGGGCACCCTACTGTGGACTCTGCCTAACGCCGCGTACTGTACAATCGATCACCGACTCCCTCCAAATCTTGAACCAAACGATATCGCCAACAAAATCCGTAAACATCTCGACAAACACGGATTCAATGACGTTACAATAAAAATCCTTATGGCTGTCCCTCCCCAAAAATTAAGTGTGAACGACGACATAGCCCAGGCAGGTTTGCGGGTATTCGAAAAATGGAATATTGAACCTACCGTTTGGCCCAGAAAAGGAGCTAGCGGCCCAATGGGATTTTTCAGCCAGCTATTAGGTCTAAAAGTACTTGGAGCCACTGGGATGGGATACGCGAGTGGTCACTCAGCTGCCAACGAATTCCTGGTCGTTGAAGGAGACGGCAACGTGGGCGGATTAATAGAACTGGAACAGTCTATGGCCGACTTACTCTACAGTTATGCCGCCTACCCCAATGACTTCTAAGGAATACGCATCTCCAACCCTTTGGTTAGAGCAGAATTACTACCCAACTGAAAATTCTGAAGAATCCGGAATCCCTGGCTGAGACGAGCTTCCACTTCCTCAGGGGACGATGCATTTATAGCTGCTGGAACTCCATAATCTTTGCATATTTGTCCAATTTTCATGACAGCGCTTTCCACGGTAGGATGATTCATTTCCCCCGCTAGACCCAGGGATGCTGCCAAATCACCAGGTCCAACTAACACTGCCCCTATACCCTTTACTTGACTAAGGATATCTGGGAGATTTCGCAAACCTAGAGCAGACTCACAGATACCAATAATCAACAACTCACCTTGGGGATCCAAGGGCCATAACGTTGATGATTTAACATACTCGTCTATAGACAAACCCCAATATCGGGCAGCTCGTTTTGGACCCCAACCTCTCTTACCTTCTGATGGTAGGTCACCTTTGGCATTTTCAACAGGATAGCGGCAAAGATCCACAAGTTGTTGCGCTGCTTCAATTGTTTCTAATTTTGGTATCAATAATCCGAATGCTCCTAGGTCAAGGGTTTGTTTTATAACCCACTGGTTACTCGATATCTCTTCTGCGTTTGGCGACACCCTGACAAGTGGAGTAGGGTAAACTTCATTAATTTCTCCTGCTTGAATTCTCCTGCGATCAAGGAGAAACTGCAAAGAAATTCGAAGCTCTTGAAAATCCATGCCGGCGTGTTCATTTTCTATTATTACAAAGTC
>CAJXDJ010000072.1 GCA_913052045.1 uncultured Dehalococcoidia bacterium | reverse complement strand
AATGAACGAATTAGGTGCACACAAAGATATTACAATCTGAGCACACAACTCTTCACAACAAAAAGTTAGAGTATTTTTGAAAACGTTCTGATCGTGGGGGGACCTAATTTCCATACAATTTGTACATGTGAGTCACGAGCTGAGGCTGAGAAGAGTAAACGTAGAAACCGCGGCACAAATTTGCGCTTTTTGTATTATACCCAGGGTACGTGGGAGAGAGAGAAGTGTTCCTGTTGGGTTGTTGATAAACGAAATACAATCAAGGATTTCGGAAGGATTCCGAGAGGTTGTTTTGACTGGGACACAGCTAGGATCATACGGGTTTGACCTAGAAAATGTTGATCTAACGCGTTTGTTGACGTTGATTCTAGAAAAGACATCGATCGAACGTCTTAGGCTGTCCTCTGTTCAGCCACAAGAATTTACGCAAAATTTATTGGAACTTTGGGACAATCCAAGACTGTGTCCGCATTTTCATATTCCGCTACAAAGCGCTAGCCCGTCGGTACTTGCTAAAATGAGACGTAGATATTCACCGGGTTTATTCTCAGCGAAAGTACAAGAAATCCAGGAGCGTTTTCCTGAAGCAGCTATTACGACAGATGTAATTGTTGGGTTTCCTGGAGAGGGGAACCTTGAGTATGAACAAACTTTAGAGTTTTGTTCCAGAGTCAATTTTGCTGATATGCACGTTTTTCCGTACTCGGTCAGGCCACGAACTACCGCTGCACACCTTTATGACAAAGTACATCCTCTTGAAAAAAAAGACAGGATGGCTCGTATGTTGGCCTTATCCATTATTAAATCGAATACCTTTAGGAAGAGATCTCTGGGACAAACTCGGCCGGTTTTGTGGGAGGCAACGAAAACGACGGAGGGGGTTTTCAGTGGTCTTACTGATAATTACCTAAGGGTCCACACTCGTAGCCATAAGAATTTGACCAGTAAGATCACATTGGCTCGCCTAGTGTCTTTTCAAAACGGAATACTAACGGCCGAAAACATCGTATAGGCTATCTATAATCGTTACACTAATCCGGGCCTTCTACCGCACCTAGCCCAACTCAGAGGTCGATTGGCCTCAGATATGTGGTTCCCTTGTAGCTTTCCAAATATCCTGCTTTTCGGTCCACACCGTGAGCAAAAACCAATAGCCAGCCATCCTTTTCAGCTTCATTGAGAAGATCACGTTTTTTTTCCAGTGTTTCTTCTGGGAATTGATCAAGGGCTGGTATTGACGGCAGATCTAGATGATGCGCGGTTGGCACAAGATCACCCATAAAAACAACTTTTTCTCCGCCATGATTTATCACAACAATTTGATGGCCTATGGATGGCCCGTTGGTTACTACCACGGATAATCCCGGAAGGATTTCCTCCTCGCCATCGAGTAGTTGCAATTGATTCCATTCCTCCAGCGGCATAAAATCATCCTTAAAAAACGAGCTTTGGAAGCGTTCGTTGGGATTGAGAGCTGTTTCCCATGCTTGTTTTTGGACAAAGTGTGTTGCTTTTGGAAACGTTGGGACGAGTGACCCTGCTCTGTCTAGCTTGGTACAACCACCACAATGTTCGAAGTGCAGATGTGACAATAATACGTAGTCTACTTGGTTAGGAGAAACACCAACGTTCTTCAGGCTTTTGACTAGCCTGCTTGGGCCAAGTCCATAATCTTCTCTTAGTCCGCCCATCTCCTTGGAACCGACTCCGGTATCAACCACTATGTTCTTTCCAGCTACTTGTATTAACAGACAGTTCATACTCAAAGTCATTCTGTTCCTTCGATCTGTCACTATTCTGTTCTCCCATGTCATCTTGGGAATTTGACCGAACATGGTTCCGCCGTCCCGTTTTAGCGTACCGTCGCTCAATAGTCGGATGGATGTAGTCATCATTTTTTAAGGGACCTCCTTCCTATACTAACCAGATGGGGCGCCATTTTTCCGGAGGTCTTATTAATCTTTGGGCTATGGAAAAGGATAATAGATTGAATATTGCTTTCAAGAATAACCCAGTAACCCCCGTGATTATTACCGGGACCCAGCCTGGTCAAGAATACATAACATAATGACATAAATAAAACTTTTGTCAAGTAAAAAACAATATTATTTTTATATTTATGCCAAATTATATTTGTACTTAAAGGTAGGATTTTTGCGACGGAGGGGGTCTGGGGATTAGATTGAAGGGTTTCTCAGTTGGAGGTGGTGTCTAGATTTGTGATAGTAATATTCTAGTTAGGTTCTCAGGGGTGATCGTCTCTATCGATTATGGTCAAGACGAGCCTAAGGATTGAAGGAAAGAAAGACAGGGTGTCTACTCGGATAAGAGTCTAGGGGCAACCAGGGTTTTGAAAAGACGTAAAGACTGACTCACGTTGTCGGAAGAAATGAGGCCGCCAAAATTAGCTTCAATCATGAATCCTGTTAGGCTGTACTCTGTCTTTATGGCCAACAATCTGTCTGCGACGAATTGCGGGTCTCCAACAACTCCTTCTGTTTGTAAAAAGTCTTTGTATGTCATATTTCGCATTCGTCTAGATCTCGCTAGCCGTTCTGTATTCTCCTTATATGAAAGGCCGGGGACTGGTTCGTTTAAGTTCGAAACAAAATTTCGATAGAAATTCATAGCACTATTTTTTGCGAAAGTCTCAGCCTTTTCCTGTGTGTCAGAGACGAAAGTTGGTATACGAGCACAGATATTAGGCTGTCCTTGATGTCCCATATCTACCCATACTTTCTTGTACATATCTATACGTTCTTTCAGAGAGGCTAGGCTGCCCCGCAAACTTACAAATATAGGGAAGCCCTTCTTTGCGGATGACAAAAATGTTTCGGCAGATGTTGCTGCGTTTCTTATAGGAGGATGAGGAGTTTGATAGGGTTTGGGGAAGACACATACGTTATCAAATTTGTAGAATTCGCTGGCGTGAGAAAAACTGTCTTGACTCCAAGCTTTGATAAGAATTTCTAAACAATCGTTAAACCGAGCTTTGCTCTCCTGGTAAGGTATGCTGTAGCCCACGTACCCTCTAGGTGCCCCACTTCTCCCTATCCCTAGTTCGAAGCGCCCCTTTGACAGATGGTCTAATGTTGCTACGTCTTCGGCTATGCGAACAGGATTATTCAATGGTAATACACTAACCGCGGTCCCAATCCGGATATTCTTGGTCCTGTGGATAGCTGCACAGGCGGCCAAGAAAGGAGATGATATTACCGATCGTTCTGGGGAAAAATGCAGTTCTGCTAACCAGGCGTAGTCGTAGCCCAGTTTATCCGCTAGCTCTATATGGTTTAGATCTGTTTGGAAGGCCTGTTGTTGGGATCCCTCGGGCTGAATCTGGAATTCAAAATAAACTCCTAGTTCCAAGTTAACTTCTCCAAGGATCCTGAATGGATTGATTCTATCATCGTCCTGACACTTTATCCAAGCGTTGGTTGATGTATACTGAATTGAAGAGGAATCTCAAGGGCCATGGACTTTCTATTAAACAAGAAACAAAGGGAAATCATCCAGACAGCGCGAGAAGTTGCTCGAGAGTGCCTGGAGCCTAGAGCTTATGAAGTTGACCAAAAAGCCGACCATCCAAGAGCAAGCTGGGCGGATGTCTGGAATCACGGTTTATTGGGCATGACCATACCGGAGGAGTACGGTGGGTTAGGATTGGACCCGTTAAGTTATGTGCTTGTAGTAGAACAATTGGCTGGTGGTTGTACTAATACTGCGATGACGGTTCATATGCACTCAGTCGTCATGAGATATATAGATTCTTTGGGTACCCCCGAGCAGAAGGCAATCTTTTATCCGGAGATTGTTGATCAAGGCAAACTCTTCGGTAGTTGGGGAAGTGAACCAAGTCGTAGAGGAGGGACTGGCTCGGTCCAAACGATCCTAAGTCGAGAAGGTGATAAATATGTGATCAATGGTGATAAGCATTTCTGTACTATGGCTGGGGGAGCATATAGATATATGGTGCACTGTAACGTGCAAGGACTCGATGGAGGCCGTAATATAGTCATGGCTCTCGTACCACATGATAATATGGGCATCACTGTCAAAGGTGGATGGGACACACTTGGTATGAGAGGGACAGTTAGCCCGGCGGTATCTTTTAATGATTGTAAAGTAGAGGATGATTGGATACTTGGTGAGGTGGGCCAAGCTGAGCGATCAGGCATAGGGCAAATTTTCGGGTTGGGTTACGCAGCAGTATATCTGGGTGCTGCTGGAAGAGTAGTGGAATGGTTTAGGGACTACGTACAATCCCATCATTTTATTCCTGACCCTGAACCCATGGCCAAAAACGTATTAATCCAGAAACCGTTAGCCGAGATGATGCTCGCTCTAGAAAGTGCTCGTAAGATTTTATACAAGTCTGCGTGGATGTGGGAATTCAATTCGGATCCCATTTATAGAGCTGTCCTGGCTGCGCGGGCTAAATATTTGGCGAGTGAGGCGGCCATCATGGTAACCACAAATAGCTTGCAATTACTCGGAGGCAGAATGGCGCAGAAACGATACCCACTCGAACGAATCTACAGAGACATTCGGACATGCACACTAATGCCTCCAAGCCCAGATAGATGTCTTGAGATTATAGGCAAAATGGAACTTGGCCTTGATGACGAATTACTGATGCTTCGACATTCTTCTTAAACCGAATTAACCATGGACTTCTCAATTAAAAAAGAACAACAGACAATCCTGGAGACGGCCGGAAAGGTGGCTAGAGAAGATCTTTTACCAAGAGCAGCAGATATTGACCTAAAGTCGGTTCATCCGATTGAAAGTTGGGCCGCTATTTGGAGAAATGGACTTTTGGGGATAACCATCCCAAAGGAATATGGAGGAATAGGCCTAGATCTTCTCGAGTCGACTATGGTTTTGGAGAAACTGGCAGCGGGTTGTGCTAGTACTACTGCAAGTTTTCATATGCACACTGTAGTCCAACGGTATATTGATGCACTGGGTACTGTGCAACAAAAAGAGGAGTTATTTTCCGAAGTTATTAATGAAGGAAAACTTTTCGGAAGCTGGGGGAGCGAACCAGGTGCACATGGAGGGGCAGCACCCGTCAAGGTGGTGGTTAACCGAGCCAAAGACGGGTACGTAATGAACGGGCCTAAACATTTTTGCACCATGGCAGGAGCCTGTCATCGTGCTATGGTTCACGCTAATATTCCAGACAAAGATGGAAGCAGGCGGACGATTATGGTTATGGTACCTACGCGGGCCCAAGGAATAGCAATAACAGGAGAATGGGATACACTTGGCATGAGGGGAACAGTTAGTCCAGCTGTGACTTTCGACAACTGCTTCATCGCAGAAAATGCTCTTTTGGGTCAGCCAGGCGAGGTTGAGGAAAAAGGCATCGAACAAACTTTTGCTTTAGGCGACGCGGCGATTTACATTGGAATCGCCCAGGGGGCATTAGATTGGTTCAAAGAGTACGCTAGATCTCATGCTTTTGACCCTAGTTCGCAGCCTCTTTCTCACGATTTGCTTCTCCAACGACGGGTGGCAGAGATGACCCAAAAATTGGAAGGAGCACGATATGTTCTTTATGCTTCGTGCCAAGGATATTGGGAAGAGAGTAATATGGGTAGGTGGTATTTGGTTAGTAAGGCTAAATATTTGGCTTCAGAGGCATCAGTTTTT
>CAJXDJ010000071.1 GCA_913052045.1 uncultured Dehalococcoidia bacterium | reverse complement strand
TCTTGCACAAAACCCATCACTGGAAACGATAAGAGAGCTTGTTTGGAGTATTACATAAATCGTTGTGCTGCCCCATGTATTGGAGCCATCGATCAGAAGGGATATAGAGAAATCATAGATCAAGTTATCCTGTTTCTGGAGGGGAAAACTGAATCCGTCCTTTTGGACTTAAGATCAAAAATGCTTCAAGCCTCACAATCGCTGGAATTCGAAAGAGCCGCATCTTTCAGAGATCAGATAGAGGCTCTTGAATCGATCGCCAGCCAGCAAAAAATCAAAACCGACTCCGTTACAAATCGTGACCAAGATATCATCGGTATCTATGCCCATAATGATCAAGCCTGTATCGAGATTTTCTACGTACGTAACGGCAAGCTAACTGGCAGGGATAACTTTTTGATGGATGGTGCTCTAGAAACTTCCTTAGCTAGCATCATGAGTAGTTTTATTAAACAATTCTATCAATCCGCTTCGTACATACCTTCACAAATTATGCTAGATCATCCTCTGAAAGATAGAGATGAAATTATCGGTTGGCTCCGCTCGAGCAAACGCAAAAACCTAACTCTCACTATTCCTAAACGAGGATCTAATAAACGACTGGTCGAAATGGCAACAAAAAACGCCGAGCATCATTTACGCCACTTAAACATAAAGCGCTGGGACAATACACATATTCTTGATACAGCTCTCCAGGAATTACAAGAGGCATTACACCTCCCTCGCCTCCCTAAAACCATAGAGTGTTACGACGTTTCTAACCTTCACGGCACCAACCCCGTCGGCAGCATGGTGGTATTCATAGACGGGTTACCCAAACTCTCTCAATACCGACACTTTAAGGTAAAATCCGTAAAAGTAATTGATGATTATTCAATGATCCAAGAAATTCTTCAGCGCCGATGCAACCACCTTCCAAACAGGATGGCCGAGTCGCATAATACTTCAACTTACAAGCAACCCCAGCAATCATGGACCGCCAACATACCCGACTTAATGATTATAGATGGTGGAAAGGGACATCTATCTGCAGCGTTGGAAGTGTTACTACAATCCGGTATAGACTACATACCGATAGCATCGTTATCTAAAAAACAGGAGTGGCTGCACAGGCCTCATACGCCAGAACCTATTATATTAAACCGTAGAACACCGGCCCTACAATTAGTACAACGTTTAAGAGATGAAGCCCACAGATTCGCTATAAACTATCACCGCAAGTTGCGATCTAAAAGTCAAACTGTCTCCAATATGGACGCGATAAGCGGAATTGGTCCAAAACGGAAGCGACTCCTATTAAACAAATTTGGTTCGATAACAAAACTCAGAAAAGCTGCCGTCACAGATATCGCCAACACCCCCGGTATATCCAAAACTATTGCGATCCGTATAAAACAAATTCTTTAGAACAATATTATACGTAAAATTCTGTTTTTTTATTTGAGCACTTGATTTTCCTTTCATCGAAGGTTATGTTGAATTAGCATCTGTACTATTAAGAAATGCTAACCATCCATTTACACATAAAAGACGGGCCGAAAATCACTTTTACGGCCGATGGCAAGGATTCTGAGGGTCAAGTGTTGGCACTGGTCGAGAGAGTGTTATTGCCCCATTATCTTACGAACAAACAATCGTCCCTTCAATCCCCGATTCAAGGCACAGACTCCGCCAATGGCAGAAAAGACACCCATTTATCCCAGATAGATCAACCGGCAACAACACAACCACCAAGTCAGGAATCCCAATTTTCCGACTTCTGTAGGAAACATGACCCGAGAAGTGATCGCGGAAGGGTTCTCGTAGCAGCGGAAGGAGCAAGACTATTTTTGCTTATGGATTACATTTCTACCGAAGAGTTGAAGCCCTTGTTTGATGCAGTTGGATGGCCACAACCAATTGATTTTATGACCGCAATCCGTAACACGAGTAGAAACAACTGTGGTTGGATAGAAAGAGTTAGGGGCAAACAGGGATATTACACCGTTACCGAAAAGGGTAGAAATACGATGGTTTCTTAGTCGATACTAACCAGCCACCGCTATCATCACACGTCATTGCTAGTTTCGTCACCCTTTCATCACCCTGATCCAAAAAACAGTACCATAACTACCAAAGCCAAGGGTATTGCTATCAACGAATATCCCAGAATCTTCACGTTCTCTTCAAGTTGGCCTATTCCCGGTGGTGGGCCTTCGTATTCATCGCTACTCAGATAATACCTAGCCCACAATGGCAAATTCCCACTCATACCCAGGGGAGAAACCTTAGAATAGAGGACTATTGCTAAAAATTTCAAAAGATATCTGACCCTAAAAATCATAAGAACGGCTATAACTGAAAATAACAAACCCAAAAGTACAACACGCCACATAAGTCCTATCCTGAAACCTCGCTAGTTAAACGATATTAAATCTATCAATCGCAGGCCAATCTTTACCCTCTATTCGCCAGGTCCCTGTGCAGTCTAATCTTCAACCCTCGTTGTCATTGCAGCCAACTGTTTCTTAGCTATGGCTGCCGCCTTTCCTCCATCTTTGTGCATTTTGAGCTTGTCCGCTGGCAGTGGATCAGCCCCTCCAGAGTAAAGATGACAAGCAACACGATGCCCAGGTGCCACCTCTGTCAAAACTGGCAATTCACCTTTACACCGTTTCATTAAATCGGGTTCGGATAGTGCAACGGGACATCTTGGATGAAAACTGCATCCTGAGGGAGGATCTATGGGAGAAGGCACCTCGCCAGGCAGGACTATTTCATCTCTGACTATATCGGGATGCGAGGACAGTGCAGCAGAAAATAACGCGCGCGTGTATGGATGAAGGGGGTAATTAAATATTTCTTCAGTATCACCCTGCTCGACTATTTTCCCGAGGTACATCACAGATGTCTTGTGTGCCATATATCTAACGGTAGCAAGGTTATGGGCTACCATAAGATATGCGACCCCATACTCCTGCTGGAGATCCCAGAGCAGATTTAGAATTTGCGCTCTAATAGATACATCCAGAGCCGACACGGGTTCATCCAACAAAATTAACTTCGGATAAGAAGCCAGACCACTTGCAACTGCTATCCGCTGCCGCTGACCACCACTAAATTCATGAGGGAACAAGGATGCTTGAGCCGGGTGTAACCCAACGTGATCCAAAAGCTCGGACACTCTGGCTGCCACTTCCTCTTTGGACACCCGACGATTAACAATCAACGCCTCTGCTATCAAATCTCTAACTCGCATACGAGGGCTAAGAGACGACCATGGATCTTGGAATACAGCCTGTACAGTAGCCCTATATTCCTTTAATTCATCTCCCTTTAACTGGTGAACATCCTTCCCATAAAGTTTGACAGATCCGCTGGTAGGTTCTTCCAATCTCAACACAGTTTTGGCGGTGGTGGTTTTGCCACATCCGGATTCTCCCACCAATCCGTGGGTTTCTCCTTCATTGATGGTAAAGCTAATCCCATCTACCGCCTTCACCTGACCAATGATCTTTTGCAAAATAAGACCCTTGGTCACCGCAAAGTGTTTCTTTAAGTCTATTACCTCTAGTAAGGGGGGGCTGACTCCCATAATGGATCGTGCCTCCAACAAGCTGCGTTATGGTTTTCATCGACCTGATAGTATGTGGGATATGCTTCCTCGCACACAGGTTTAGCAAATGTGCATCTTGCCTTAAATCTGCATCCAACCGGCAAATCATAAAGCTGAGGGGGTTGACCTTCGATCTGGAATAGCCTGTCTACCCTTTCCTCTAACCTCGGAACCGAGCCAATGAGGGCTGCAGTATATGGATGAGCTGGGTTGTTAAATATCTCCCTCACAGGTCCGTTCTCGACAATTCTGCCTGCGTACATTACCGCTACTCTGTCACACATTCGTGCCACTATACCAAAGTCATGGGTGATAAATATAATGCTCATTCCAGTTCGAGCCTGAATATCTTTGAGAAGCCTCAAATATTGCAATTGGATGGTCACATCCAAAGCAGTCGTAGGTTCATCAGCTATAATAACCTTGGGGCTACACGCCATCGCAACGGCACCTACCACACGCTGTTTCATTCCCCCGCTCATCTGATGGGGAAAGTCTAATAATCTTCTGTTAGGAGCCGCCACCTTGACATCTCTCAAAGCTTCTTCGGCCAGCTTGCGCAAACCCCTTTCCTTGGCTGTCTCATCGGTCCGATGAGTTAAGGCTTCTACGAGTTGGTTTCCTATGGTATAAACCGGGTTTAGAGAAGTCTGAGGATCTTGCAATATCATTGAAATCTTCCGTCCCCTAACATCGCGCATTTGGCTTTCGGGATATTGCATGATATCATCCCCATCCAACATAATCTCCCCTTCTATAATCCGGGATGCCGGCTGTGGGTGAAGTCTAAGTAAGGAGCTCGCGGTCATCGTTTTACCACAGCCAGATTCGCCAACTATACCGAGAGTCTCACCTGCCTTCACAGTAAAACTGACACCATCTACTGCTTTCACAGTCCCCCAACGATTGTAAAAATAGGTGTGGAGGTTGTTTACACTTAAAACATTTTCAGATTTATCAACAGCTACCAAAACTAATTCACCTGCCTAGTTTTTGGATCTAACGTGTCACGAGTCCAGTCCCCAATCAAGTTGAGGGCCATAACCGCTACAAGAATACACATCCCCGGCCATAATGTAACCCACCAATGAGAGGTTATCAATTCTCTACCATCAGCTACCATAATCCCCCAAGCGGCCATCGGCCTGGGGATTCCAGCATTTAGGAAACTGAGCGACGCTTCAAACAATATGGCTGTCCCTAATTGCAACGTAGCCACAATAACCAAACTATTTAGAACATTGGGTAAAATGTGTTTCATTATGATTCTGATATGCGAGCATCCCGCGACTTTTGCCCTTTGTACATAGTCTCTATTCTTAATCGATAGTGTTTCTCCTCGAGCCTGTCTAGCATAAATCGCCCAATAGACCAAAGCTATAACTGTTACCACCGTCCCAAAGCCCCTTCCTACAACGGCTACGAAAACCAAGGCCAACAGTATTGATGGTATTGCCAATTTCATATCGACTAATCTCATAATAACAGCATCTACCCATCCTCCCGAGTATCCTGCTATCAATCCAAGCGTGGTGCCAACTGAACCTGCGAATAAGATTGCTATAAGAGAAACGCTGAGTGAAATTCTTGCCCCATGGATCAAGCGGGTTACGATATCTCTTCCGGCTTTATCAGTTCCAAGGATGAACCTCCATTCTCCATCATTAGTCCTAACCTTATAACTGTTATCCATGTCCAAAATATGTTCCTCATTGCCATCTAGGTAGACCTCATTGGTAGTAACCAATCCACTCTTCGGCACCACCTCCTTTCCGTTGGCATCTAAGACCAATATCGCTTCTATAGCCGGGTATCCAACAAGTGCTCCACCAAACGACGTCCATGCCACCTCATCAATAAATGCTAGTCCACTTTGAACCTCTGTCGTTGCCTGCCTGGTGTAAGCACCTCCCCCAGTAAAATGTATTGGGTTCTTCCAAGTAACCAAGGTCCCACCAAGCTTTGACTTCAAGGAACTTTCGACTCCTCCCTCATAAATCAGTGCCCTGTGAACTCTGATTTCAACGTCTTCCGGGGCCATCACGTCTATGATTCCATGAACTT
>CAJXDJ010000070.1 GCA_913052045.1 uncultured Dehalococcoidia bacterium | reverse complement strand
ACCAATACCATCGGTTAGTTGTATCTCCCCTTTTGCACCAGGCCTCGTTTTTTCTAGAAACCGGAATATCTCTGGAGGCATGATATATCGACCAACTATAGCCAAATCAGACGGAGCTTGGGTTTCTACGGGTTTCTCGACTACGGCATTTACTCTATATACTTTTTCGTCCACTCGCTCCGGATCTATAATTCCATAATTTCCAACCTTTTCCCAAGATACCTTTTCAACAGCAATCAAACCAGATTTATAGACCTCGAACAACTCAGACATAACTTTCAACGTAGGGCTAGTAGACAGGATAAGATCATCTGGGAGCAAGACTGCAAATGGCTCCTGTCCTATTGCTTCCTCAGCCATTAACACGGCGTGGCCTAACCCATTTGGTTTCTGCTGTTCAACAAATGAGATAGTCCCACTCCAAGAAGAGTATTCTCCAGCGGAACCCAAATCAAGATAGCCAACCGACTCTCCCTTTAATCCTTTCTTAGGTACTTCCCCAAAATATCTTCGGAGTGCCTCTTTTTCAGGAGATGTAACCAGAACTATTTCCTCTATATCAGAGGCTATAGCTTCATCTATTGCGTAATGAATCAACGGTTTATCAAGTAATGGTACGAGTTCCTTCGGCATTACTTTGGTGAACGGAAGAAAGCGGGTACCCAGGCCCGCGCAAGGAATGACGGCTTTCCTTATAGTCACAATAGTACCCCTGAAGGAGTCTACCATCGGTATAAAAACTAGGCAATAACAACCAGATATGAAATTTGACAGTACAACCTGCTGAGAATACCATGGCTACGAGACTGTGCTAAGTGGGGAGCTAGCGGTGCCCTTCGCCCGCAATCCGCTACAGCGGGGCTGAAGACTTCCCCAGGCTCGGACACGAGGTCTCTATCCTGGCAAGAAAGCGTTGACGGTTGGGTCCCGTGCAGCAGAGACTTGTGAAACCCGCCAGGTCCGGAAGGAAGCAACGGTAAGCAGACCACTCTGGGTGCCGCGGGAGTGCCTAACCCGAGCCATATTGATAGGACAAATCTGGTAGACGTTGTCGAAGGAAGATGCACAGTCTCGATTATCGTAAATCGAATTAATAATATGCCACGCGCAGCCCTAGGCCAACATTTTCTAATAAACCGAAGAATTTTGTCAAAAATTCTAACGGCTGCCGATCTTTCTCATAATGATGTAGTACTAGAAATAGGCCCTGGGAAAGGATTCCTTACCAAAGAGCTTTTAAGAAGAGTCAAGAAAGTTGTAGCCATAGAGCTCGATGAAACTCTCGCAGGTTCATTGAATCAGAGATTGGGTTATCCAAGCAACCTGACAATTCTAAATGCCGATGCCCGCTATGTTGACATAGGATCTATCATCGGCACGAATTTGCCCTACAAAGTAGTAGCTAACCTTCCTTATTACGCCGCCAACCCTATTATGCGAAGATTACTAGAAACCCCGCCTAAACCTGATTCCATCATCATAATGGTTCAACAAGAAGTAGCAAACTCTATAACCGCTCAACCCAACGATATGAGCCTGCTTTCCGTTGCGACTCAGATATACGGGTCTGCGAGAAAAATTTGTGCTGTACCACCTAAAGCCTTTCGGCCAATTCCTAAAGTAAGGTCCGCGGTCGTACGGATTGATCTCCACGAAACATCACTGGTAAAGGCTGAAGAGGCTCCACATTTTTTCAAGGTCGTAAAGGGTGGATTTTTTGCACCGCGCAAGCAGATTCGGAATTCACTTAGCCTTGGACTGAAATTGAATCCCATCTTATCGGGTAAACTTCTAAATAGAGCATATATTGATCCTACTAGACGACCGTCCACCTTGAATATAGATGAATGGTTAACTTTATCTAAAGAATTTACGGATGATACTAATGTTGAAGGCTAAAGCATACGCAAAAATTAACCTTAGTCTAGAAATCATTCGGCTTAGGCAGGATGGTTACCATGATATTTCAACCATATATCAAACGGTCAGTTTAGCAGACACAATATATGTTGATAAGGCTGATATTATCTCCTTAACTTGTTCTCAAATAAGTTTGTCGAACGAAAACAATTTGGCCTATAAAGCCGCTAATCTTCTCCAACAATTCGCAGGCTATGTAGGAGGAGCAAAGATAAAGATAATAAAGGTTATACCAACAGCGATGGGCCTTGGAGGGGGAAGTAGTGACGCAGCAGCCACTTTGATAGCATTGAATCAACTCTGGGATCTCAACCTTAGAAGCAAGGACCTCCACTATTTGGCTTCAAACCTTGGCTCCGACGTCCCCTATCTTCTCCGCGGAGGAACTACTCTTGGGACTGGCATAGGGCATAACCTAAAAACGTTGAAGCCCTTAAAAAACAAATGGCTAGTATTAGTTTGTCCAATAACAAGCATTGAGAATAAAACCCAGCGTCTTTATGAGGCTCTGGACTATGAACTGTTTTCGAATGGGGATAATGCCAGGAGTCTAGCAGACTCCATAGCACGAAATAGCTTAGACTATCGACTAATGGTTAATTCTTTCGAACAAATAGCCTTCGATGTTTTCACTGGGCTCGATATTATCAAAGATGACATGATTCAATGCGGAGCATCTTCCGTCCACCTATCTGGAGCAGGACCTAGTTTGTTCACCTTCGTTCCAGAAAAAGAACAGGGAATTAAACTTAGAGATCGATTAAATCAAAAAAGCCATAAAGTCTATCTTTTAGAAACAATAGACGCATCCCCTATCTTGACTCCTGATCGATCCCGACTCTAGACTAACGTAAGAATGTACGAAGACCAAACATTATTGATTATAGGATTCAACGGCGATCTTAATTAATTGAGGAATCCCTTATGACAACAATCCTTAACATCATCAGAATAAACATAGATCCTGATCTGATAGATGCTGGGAGTTTTACGATTACTTGGCATGGATTTTTTACTCTTATAGCAGTACTAGTAGGTCTGATATTGGTAACAGTTTGGGCTAAACGCAGAGGAATTGTTCCGGATACAGTCCATTCGATTGCGGTTATAGGCATTTTCGGAGCGATAATCGGAGCTCGGATTTTTCACGTTTTAGATTTCTGGGATCGTATTTACCAACACGATCCTATCAGAATATTCTATGTTTGGCAGGGAGGAATAGGAATCATAGGCGCCATAACTGGTGGATTCATCTTCAGCGCTGGCTATATGTTGATCAGAAACAGGGATACCTTGATCAACTCCTGGAACAAAATTTTCCCATGGCTAGGAAGATTAGAAAAAATCGACATGCCATCGATTGGAAAGCTAGCCGATATAACAGCACCAGCTCTACTAATAAGTCAAACCCTGGGTAGGATCGGCGACGTTATCAACGGAGAGCATTTCGCGAAGGCCACAGAACTCGCGTGGGCTTTTGTTTACCGACATCCCCAGACTGAGGAACTTTACCGTTATGCAGGTCGTTATGCTGAAACTCCTACACATCCTGCCGTAGCCTACGAGATGATCTGGAACATGGTAGCACTAAGTATCCTATGGTTTATCTTTCGCGATCGGCTCAAACCAAATGGTATGCTTTTTGCGCTGTACGCAACCCTATATTCCTTTGGACGATTCTTTATTAGTTTTGCTAGAGAAGACCGTATCTACATAGCAGGCCTGGATGCAGCCCAAATAATCACCTTAACCATTATGGTTATTGGCATCACGCTATTGATCTCTAAAGCTAGCTGGTCACCCAAACGCATATCCAGATAGGGGAACTCATAGCGTTCTTATTTCTGGGACTAGCCTCCAGCCAAAAATGCTTTCCCACCAAACTGATCATACGGATATCTTATTTACCCTGCTGGACTAATTGTCACTGTGAACCCTATTCCTGACTCTCTATCAAAGCTTTGCCCTTGACTATAATCCCATTTCGTGAATTCATCCATCGTGCAATTCCACAGGATTCTGCCAAGGAAATACGTTTACACTGATAACGATTACGTTATCCTTATCATGAAGTCTAAATTAGGAAACCTTATTTTCTTATCGTGAACTGGGACCGTTTAATCCTAGCCTTCAGAATACCGGCATTTCGTTGGATATGGCTAAGTAGTTTAGCTGGAGCAGCAGGATTTCAACCATTTATGATTGGCCAGGGTTGGCTTCTGTGGGAATTAACTGCGTCGCCATTTATGGTTGGCCTTGCTCCAGCATTAGGTGCAGCGTCGAATTTGATATTGAACCCCTTTTGGGGACTAATGTCCGATAGGCTCGATCGGCGAAAATTAATGATAATTTCGCAATCCGTGATGGGCCTGGCAATTTTGGTGCTTGGAATACTCGTAATAAATGACATGGTTCAGGTATGGCACGTTCTTATTTTGTCAGTTATCCAGAGAATGGGCATGTCTTTGCAACGGACCGCAGGTAAGCCCTTTACGTTCTCTATCGTAGGAAGAAAAGCATTCATGAATGCGACCGCAGCAACGTTCTTGACTTCCCAAGGAGCGGGGTTGGTCGGACCCATAAGTGCAGGGTTTATTATAAAATCATTTGGGACTGGTTATCTTTTCTTAATCTTGGGTTTTATTATCCTTATCGGAATTCTAGCACTATTCCGAGTGCAATCGGTCCCGATTAAAAATCGAGCAACCAAATCTTTTATCCAAGACTTCAGAGAAGCATTAAAGTTTGTAAAAAACGACACCTCCCTTAGGACTATCCTATGGACAGTTCTAGTCACAGAAAGCCTAGGTTACTCCACTTGGTCAATGTTTCCTGTGGTCGCCGTCAGCTTATTGGGAGGAGATTCCGTAACCTTGGGCCTTTTGGGAACATTTAGAGGCTTGGGAGGAGTCTTGGGAGCTCTATCTATCTCTAGCTTTGGCGACGTCAAACTTAAGGGATCTATTCTTTGGGGTGGCGCCTTTCTTTTTGGTCTCGCCTTAATCGCTTTTAGCTTTAGCCGAGACGCCTATTTATCTTACGCATTAGTATCGGGTATAGGGATAGTAGCCGTAATATATGACATTCAGGCAAACACTCTTCTCCTAAGTTTATGTCCAGAAGAAATGCGTGGGCGAATTATGGCAATATATGGAATAGTAATGACTGGCATAGGATTTGGTTCGTTGGGCATGGGGGCTGTAGCTGGATGGTTAGGTGTTAACTGGGCAATTTTTGGTGGCGGTAGTTTGGTAACTACAAATGCGCTTGCTCATATGCATATGGCACCAGTAGTGAATCGTCAAGCTCAAAAAGATTGAACTAGAAGGAATCTACATCAGCCGATCAAAAGTAATGGATTATTGACCGGTTCAACTATACCTGGTTAAGATGTAATGCAAACTGATGTTTTTACAGCAAGGTAACGATGCCACATAAAGACATTGCCCTCATGGCACACCTAATGCGTAGGGCAGGATTTGGAGCTTCCAGGGACGAATTAGAGCTTAGGGTGACCAAAGGATATGAGTCAACAGTAGAAGAGCTCCTGGATCCTAAGGCCCATGGAGTACCCCAACTAGATGAAAGCCTGATGTTTCGACGTTGTCCTAGCTACAGACTTCCTGGTAACCCCATGAGCGCCGCGGGTTATTGGATGTACAGGCTTATCAACTCCCCTAGGCCTTTGGAGGAGAAAATAACCTTGCTTTGGCACCAAATCTTCGCGACCGCCGTATCGAAAGTGGCTCATCCCCCAGAAATGATCCGTCAGATTGCCATGTTTCGGCGTTATGGCATGGGGAGTTACCACAGATTGTT